>CADCQZ010000126.1 GCA_902803675.1 uncultured Eubacteriales bacterium | reverse complement strand
GCCGTTCTGATCGGCGGTGACGAAGCCGCCCTGGGCCGCGTCAGCGGAAGCGGTGCCGATCAGGGAGCCGGGCCAGGTGATCATCGATGTGTCGCCCAGCTGGATCGCGCCGAAGTTCTGAGCGGCGGGAGACTTGGCGAAATCCACAGCCCAGGTATCAGCCAGATGGCCGGAGGGAGAAGCGGTGCCGTTGAGCAGATTGGCGATGCCCAGGAAGCCGAACGCGCCGGGGAAGCCCACGTACATGATCGCGTCCACATCCGCATCCTGCTTGAGGTCCTCGATCTCCATGACCACGCCGGTGTTGACCAGCACGATCACGTTCTCGAAGTTGGCCTTTGCCATCTCCAGGACCGCTTTTTCATTGGCGCTCAGGGCCAGAGCGGACTTGGAACCGGACACGCTCTCATCGATGCCGGTGGCGCCGGGATAATAGTCGCTGCCTTCGGAACCGGGACGGGAGAACACGACGATGGCCGCGTCCGCGTATTCCTTGAAGGACTCCTGATAGTTTTCAGCAGCGCCGCCGCCCATTTCATCGGCGGACTTGGTGTACACGGCGGGATCAGGCTCGGAGGGAGCATAGGGGGTGGAGAAGCCGGCGGGACGCAGGCCGTAAATGGGCGTCTTGCCGCCCCAGCCCTGGCTCTCACCGGTGACCACGCTGCCCATGGCCTCATAGATGGCGGTCATGGTGGGGTTCACCTTGAAGCCCTTCTGCGTCAGGGCGTTCACCAGGTTGACCTGATCCGGGGTGGAGATGGAGGAACCCATCACGCCGCCCAGGAAGGGATACTGGCTGCCCATGCCGAACAGGGTCACTTTCGCGCCGGAAGCCATAGGCAGCGCGCCGTTGTTCTTCAGCAGCACAGCGCCTTCCTGGCCAACCTGTTCACCGATATCCCAGTGCGCTTTCACCAGGGCGTCGGTATCGGTATAATCGGGATTGTAACGGCCGTCGTTGACGGTCTTGCTGCTGGTGGTGCCCAGATTCTGATCGATCACGCTGCGCCACTGCTCGGCCACTCCGCCCAGACTGAACACCAGCAGGGACAGGGAGAGGAACAGGGCCGTGAGACCGCGCCATACCTTGGCATTTTTCTGACTCATAACGGTATCATCCTTTCTGTTTTTTTCCGCCATGCCCGTCGGATCGATCGAACAGGCTTGGCATGAAACGGTGTTTACGTATAAAAATTTACCACATTTAACGATGTTTTGAAAAAAATAAACGCAATCCGTCGAAAAACAGGCGCGAACGGTGATCAGTCACCGCCATGCAGGCACGTATCTTATCCAAAGAGGGCCGTATCAGCCGCCTGATCCTTTTGCCAAATCGAAAAAACATAAAAAGGACATCTTGACGGCGGCATCCCGGCCGCGGCGCGGTATAATGGATAAAGTCGCATCCGGCCGCGGAAAGAGGCCATGGCTCTATAGGCCATCCTTCCCGCGTTCGCCGGCTGTTCGATCCATCGTTTTGATAAAGGAGCGGATCCAAGCGCGTCACAGCGGGCTTCATGATCCGGGAAAAGGATATGGAAAAAGAATTCAGACTGCTGATCATCAATCCCGGCTCCACATCCACCAAGATCAGTCTCTTCGTCAATGAAAAAGAAGTGTTCCAGAGGAGCCAGTTCCACGACGCGCCGGTGCTGCTCCGATTCCCCCACGTCAACGACCAGGTGCCTTTCCGCTACCAGGTCATCCTGGATATGCTCAGGGAGGAAGGCACGGATCCAAAGGATATCGACGTCTTCGTGGGGCGCGGCGGCAGCGCCTGCACGCAGCCCAGCGGCGTGACGACGATCGATCAGAAACTGTATGACGACACCGAAGCCGCGGTGGGCGGAAGCGAGCACGCCGCGAAACTGGGCGTCATGCTGGCCTGGCGTTTTTCCCTCACCTATCACCGCCCCGCCTATACTCTCAATCCCACCAACGTGGACGAGTACTGCGACTACGCCCGCCTGACGGGCATCCGCGGGCTCTACCGCGTATCCCATTCCCATTATCTCAATCCCAAAGCGGTGGCCGAGGCCCATGCCGAGTCCATCGGCAGGCGGTATGAAGACTGCAATTTCATCGTGGCACACATCGACGGCGGCGTGACCGTCGGCGCCCATTGCCACGGCCGCGTGATAGACGGCACCATGGGAGCCGACGGCGACGGCCCCTTCGCGCCCACGAGGATCGGCAGCGTGCCTGTGCTGGAACTGCTGGATTACCTTCAGACCCATCCCATGGACGATGTGCGGCGGATGTGCTCCCGGTCCGGAGGGTTCGTCAGCCTTTTCGGCACGTCGAATTCCGATACCGTTCACGCGCTGGTGGAAAAGGGCGATAAAAAAGCGGTGCTGGTATGGAACACGATGATCTACCAGATCTGCAAGTGCATCGGCGAAATGAGCGCCGTACTGAGCGGCAAGGTGGACGCCATACTGCTCACCGGCGGCCTGATGCGCTTTGACGACATCGCCGAGGGGATCCGTGAACGCTGCGGGTGGATCGCCCCGATCCATGTGTACCCGGGCGAGATGGAACAGGAAGCGATGGCTTTCGCCGTACTGAAGGTGCTGCGCGGCGAGACCGCCGCCATGACCTACAGCGGGAAAAACGTATGGCAGGGGTTTGAGGGCATCACGTTCTGATCATGATCAGACAAACGGAACTCCCGATATCCTCCGGGCTTGAAAAAACGCCTTTCGAAACAGAAGGCGTTTTTTCATGCCGGAAACAGCGGGAACAGCGCCACACGGCACGGTGACCCCGGATTGATCGATCATTCCCCCAAAGGCGCGACCGTTCCGGGAAGAAAGCAAAGATCTCCGGACGCGGCGGCAGAACATGTTTTTTCCCGGCGCGGGGCCGAAATTAATTTGCTCAGGAGAATTGAATAACCTGGTATTTATGGTATAATATCAGCCAGAAAAAATACTCAAAAGGCCGGATGCCGGCCTGATCACAGGAGGTATCACAGGTGTTCAAAGGACTGACCAAGCAGGAAAAAGCGTGGGTACTCTATGACGTGGGCAACAGCGCGTTCACGATGCTGGCCTGCTCGCTGATACCCATCTGGTTCAAGGAGCTGGCCATCGGCGACGCGCCGGGACAGATCACGGGCGATCAGGCCACCGCCTACTGGTCCATCGCCGTGGCGGTGGTCACGGTGATCGTGGCGCTCCTCGGCCCCATCCTGGGCGCGCTCGCCGATCACAAGGACAAAAAGAAGATCTTTTTCACCACCACCGTGGCCATCGGCGTGATCGGCTGCATCCTGAACGGCTGGATCGTGGGATGGCTGGCCTTCATCGTGACCCACGTGCTGAGCAAGATCTTCTATTCCTCCTCCCTGACGTTCTATGACTCGATGCTCAACGATGTGACGGAAGAAGACCGCATGGACCAGGTCTCCTCCTACGGCTACGCCTGGGGCTATATCGGCTCCTGCATCCCCTTCGCCCTGGCCATGATCGCCTATGTGGTCAGCGGCGGGGGCGGCATCATGAAGGAACCGCTGATCTCCGCGCGCCTGGGCAGGATCATCGGTTTTGCCGTCACGGGCCTCTGGTGGCTGATGGTCACCGTGCCCCTGATCAAACACTACAAGCAGCGCAATTATGTGGAGCCGGAACAGCACGCCATCAAAAAAGCGTTCCAGAAGATCGGCAACACGCTGAAAAAGATCGCCACGAAGGACAGGAAGGTGCTGTTCTTCCTGATCGCTTTCTTCCTGTACATCGACGGTGTGGGCACCATCATCGACAACTGCATCAATATCGGCACGGACCTGGGGCTGCCCACCGTGGGGCAGGTGATATTCCTCCTGGCCACGCAGGTGGTGGCGTGGATCGGCTCTCTGGTGTTCGCCAGGCTGAGCAAAAAGCACGACACGGTCTTCCTGATCAAGATCTGCATCGTCGGGTATTTCTGCGTGTGCCTGTACGCCCTGACGCTGAGCACCCTGCTGCACTTCGCCATCCTGGCCTTCGGCGTGGGCTGCTTCCAGGGTTCCATCCAGTCCCTGTCCCGCAGCTACTACAGCAAGATCATCCCGGCGGAGAACTCCGGCGAGTACTTCGGCCTGTATGACATTTTCGCCAAAGGCGCTTCCTTCCTGGGCTCCGCCCTGATCGCCGTGGTGAAGCTGGCCGGCGGCACCATCAATATCGCGGTGGCTCTGCTGGCGGTGTTCTTCGGCCTGGGATTCGTATTCATCACCCAGTCCGACAGGCAGAAAAAGCTCAGTGCCTGATATCCCCCGATCAAAAAAGAGCTGCCGCGGCAGCTCTCAGACCATCAACAAAGTCTCGACGCAAAACAGTGCGGCGAGACTTTTTAAATTTTTGGAAAAAAGGCAAAAAAACCAAAAGGAAAAATGAGGTGAGTGTCGAATAATATAAAAAAGGAGTGAGAGAAATGCTGCGGGAAAAAGAG
>CADCQZ010000125.1 GCA_902803675.1 uncultured Eubacteriales bacterium | reverse complement strand
CCTTTCCTCTCAGATTCCCGTACAGTTTAGCACGCTAAAGCGGCTTGTCAATGTTTTCCAACGTAAAAAAGCACCGGAAATACAATAGCGTATCCCGGTGCCCGCGGCGCTGCCCGCCAGTCATCCCCTGATATACGCGTCCGCTTCCTCCGGCGCGGGGGGCTCGAAGACGGAAGCGAACTTCTGTTTGAGGCCGTCGTCCACATAGTAGGCGCCGGTCTTCTTTTCCAGGATGTCCCGGTTGCGTTTTTCGATGCGTTTTTCCCATTCCGCGTCACTGATCTCGATATAGTGGAGCTCGCACGCGATGCCCCGGGCGTGGTAATACGCCCGGGCGAAGGCGCGCTCCTCCCGGGTCCAGAACCCCCAGTCCAACACCACACTGATCCCAGTCTGAAAAATCTCCACGGATTTATCGTAGAGGTACGCCTTTAAGCGGCTCACATATTCGTCCAGCTTCTCCCCCGCGTCCTGCCCGAAAAGGCTGAGGGTGATCTCGTCCACGGACAGGATCACCGCCTTTTCCTTCTCCCGGATCAAACGGGCATGGGTGCTCTTGCCGCTGCACAGTTTCCCGCACATCAAAACTACTTTCGCCATGCTCTTCCTCCCCTACCGTATCTCCCGGATCTCATCCAGGATCACAGCGTCGGTGTTTTCCTCCACGAAGCGGGACAGGCTGTCCATCACGCTGTCCGCCATGGCCCTGTGCGGCACCACGGCCGCGGCGGTGATCCGGATGATCTGCCAGGTGTCCTGATCCCCCGTCTCCGCGGCGGAGACATGGAAGCGGTCCCGCATCTTCGCCGTAAGGCTGTTCACGATCATCCGCTTGTCCTTGAGGCTCGCCGCCCAGGGCGCGCGCAGGCGGAAAGTGATCACGGCGATAAGAGTTCCGCCGCTCAGGTCGTCCGTTGCCACAGCGTGTCACCCGCCTTTTTCAAACTTTACCTATTCTATCACATCATCCGCGATAACGCCATGGTCCATCGTTTGCACGCGATCGCGCTTTTCCCAAAGCCGGATTTGTTTTCAAACATTTTTCTTTTCATGGCATCAGTTTTTTGGTATACTGTAGTGTAATAAAAATCAGGAGGACGACTATGGCCGAGAGCGAACACAGGATGACCGCGACGGAGCACAAGCTGGCCGTGCTGACCATCCTCAAGCTTTTCGGCGGGCTCACGGACCTGAAGCTCCTGACCTTTCTCACCGAAGAGAAACTGATGAATTATTTCGACATGATGTTCGCCCTCAATGACCTGTGCGAGCACGGCCAGTGCTCCCGCAGGGAAGTGCCGGGCGGATACCGATACACCGTCACGCCCGCGGGAGAAGAGGCACTCGCCCTCTTTTCAAAGGACGTGCCCTTCAGCCTGAGGGACAGGATCCGCAGCGCCTACGACCGCTGCCGGGACGATTACCGCCGGGCCCAGGAATACCCCACGGATATCCGGCAGACCGGGCGCGGCGAATACCGGCTGAACATGCGCATGGTGGAAAAGGACATGGAGACCCTGAGCGTCACATTGAGCCTTCCGGATGAGGGCATGGCCCGCCGCATCGCGGAAAAATGGCCGACCCTGGCCGAGAAGATCTACCGCGGCTTTTTTGACGGTGACGGGGAGGCGGATACATGACCGGCGCCATCGTATTATGCGGCGGATCAGGCACCCGGATGGGGCCCATCGGCGTCAACAAGACCCTTCTGCCCTGGCGGGGGGAGCCCCTCTTCATCCACAGCGTGAGAGTGTTCTCATCCCTGAAAATGGACGTGATCGTCGCCGCCCCGGCGGATGACCTTGAGGCCTTCAGGGACGCGCTTAAAGCCGCGGGGCTTAATGCGAAGGTGGTCCCCGGCGGGGGCGACCGCTACCTTTCCGTACTGAACGGGCTCCGGGCCTGCGTAGAGAAAACGGATATCGTGCTGATCCACGACGGCGCCCGGCCGCGGGTGAGCCCGGAGCTGGCGGAGAGGGTGGAAAAGGCGGCCATGGAAAAGGGCGGCGCCATCCCCGCCCTTCCCTGTGTGGACACCATCAAAACGGTGGAGGGCGATCGGATCACCGGCACCCCAACGCGAAGCGGCCTTAAGAGAGTGCAGACGCCCCAGGGCTTCCGGTATGATCTGATCCGTCAGGCGTACGAACGCTTTAAGGACGAGAGCGGCCGTTTCACCGATGACGCCAGCGTGCTGGAAGCGGCGGGAAAGGATGTATACGTGGTGGAAGGGGATCCCGGGAACGAAAAGATCACCGTGCCGCAGGACTATTTGGGCCTTAAAGATCCTGTCACACCCGAAATATCCGTGGGGATCGGGCAGGACACCCACCGCCTCGCGGAAGGCCGGAAACTGATCCTGTGCGGCGTGGAAGTGCCCTTTGAGAAGGGGCTCTTGGGCCACAGCGACGCGGACGTGGCCGTGCACGCCCTGATCGACGCCATCCTGGGCGCGGCCGCCCTGGGCGATATCGGGCGGCATTTCCCGGACAGCGACGAAAAGTACCGGGGCATCTCGTCCCTCAAGCTGCTGGAACACGTGATGAGCCTGATCCGGGAAAAGGGCTTTACCCTGTGCCACGCGGACATCACCGTCACCTGCCAGCGGCCGAAACTGAAGGATCATATCGAGGAGATGCGGAAAAACCTGGCCGCCACCATGGGCGTGAGCGTGGAGCGGGTGTCCGTCAAGGCCACCACCAGCGAGGGCCTGGGCTATGAGGGCCGGGGCGAGGGCATCAGCGCCCTGAGCGCCGCGACCCTGATGAAACGCTGAGAGACCAAAGACAACTTGAACATAAAGGAGAGGAGAACGTTATGCTTTACGACAACAGGATCTGGGTGGGCACCTCCCCCGAGGGAGCCGTATCCCTGCTGCCTTCCATGGCCAACCGCCACGGCCTCATATCCGGCGCCACCGGCACCGGCAAGACCGTGACGCTCCAGGTGCTGGCGGAGGGCTTTTCCTCCATCGGCGTGCCGGTATTCCTGGCGGACGTCAAGGGGGACCTGGGCGGGCTGTGCCGTCCCGGCGAAAACAGCGAGAAGATCGCGGGCCGGCTGCAAAAATGCGGCTTCAACGCTTCCTTCCCCTTCCGGGGCTCCCCCGTGGTGTTCTGGGACGTGTACGGTGAGAAAGGCCATCCCATCCGCGCCACGGTGAGCCAGATGGGCCCGCTGCTGTTCTCCCGCCTGCTGCAGCTCAATGATGTGCAGAGCGGCATCATGTACCTGATCTTCAAGATCGCCGACGCCGAGGGGCTGCTGTTGATCGACCTTAAGGACGTCAAGGCCATGCTGACCTATGTGGGCGAGAACGCGTCCAAATATACTTTGGAATACGGCAATATCTCCAAGGCGTCCATCGGCGCCATCCAGAGGAGCATCGCCGTCCTGGAAGATCAGGGCGGAGACAAGTTCTTCGGTGAGCCCGCCCTGGACATCATCGACTGGATGACCCAGGACGACGAGGGCCGCGGCTGCGTCAATGTGCTGGCCGCTGACAGGCTCTACCGCAATCCCGTCATGTATTCCACTTTCCTTTTGTGGATGCTGGGCCAGCTCTATGACATCCTGCCGGAAGTGGGCGACCGGGAGAAGCCCCAGATGGTGTTCTTCTTCGACGAGGCGCACCTCTTGTTCAGCGACTGCTCCAAGACGCTTCTGGACCGGGTGGAGCAGACCGTCAAGCTGATCCGCTCCAAGGGCGTGGGCGTCTATTTCATCACCCAGAACCCCACCGACATCTCCACCGGTGTATTGAGCCAGCTGAGCAACCGTGTGCAGCATGCCCTGAGGGCCTACACTCCCCAGGAGCAGAAGGTGGTCAAGGCTGTGGCCCAGACCTTCCGGGTCAATCCCTCCTTCGATACCGAGAAAGCCCTCACCGAGCTCAAGACCGGCGAAGCGCTATTGAGCTTCCTGCAGGAGGACGGCTCCCCCATGCCGGCTCAGAAAGCCATCATCCTGCCGCCCCAGGGCGCCATCGGCACGATCTCCGACGAGATGCGCGCCACCTGGATCAAGACCGACGCCGTGGGCGACAAATACGATGTAGCCTATGACCGGGACAGCGCCTATGAGTACCTCGCGGGCCTGATGGCCCAGAGAGAGCAAGCCGCGCCCGTCGTGGTGGAAAGCGGCATCGATATGCCCCAGCCCACGCAGAACATGCCGGTGATCTTCAAGGTGTTCGATCCCGCCACCGGGACCTATGTGGAGCGCGAGGCCGTGCTGCCCCAGGCGCCCGCCATGCCCTATCAGGCGCCCGCGGCTGTTCCGCAGCCTGCCGTGCAGCAGGCGAAGCCCACCGTGCTCCAGGGGCTTTCCCAGATCCTGACCGGCAAGCCCGCAGTCCAGGAAGAAAAGCCGGTGAAGACCGCACAGAAGACCACCGTGCAGAAGAGTTTCGGCAACCAGCTGCTGGAAAGCTTCACCAAGTCCGCCACCAACAGCGCCGGGCGCACCCTGGGAAGCCAGCTCACAAGGTCCCTTCTCGGCACCCTGGGCCTGACCGGCAGCACACGCAAAAAGACCACCAAGCGCTGATAAAAATCACCAATATTTTATATACGGGAGGACAGCCATATGAAGAGAAGAATCGGTATCCTGACCGCGGGCGGGGACTGCCCGGGCCTGAACGCCGCTATCCGCGGCGTGGCGAGAGCCGCCTATGAGATGTTCGACGAGACGGAGATCGTCGGTTTCCACGACGGTTACCGCGGCCTGATCGAAGGCGACTATCAGGAGATGAAGCGCAGCCAGTTCTCCGGCATCCTCACCCTGGGCGGCACCATCCTGGGCACCAGCCGCACTCCCTTCAGGAACATGCGGGTCATCGAGGATGACAAGGTGGACAAGGTAGCCGCCATGAAAGAGACCTATGACCGGCTTGGGCTGGACTGCCTGGTGACCCTGGGCGGCAACGGCACCCACAAGACCGCCAACCTGCTCAGCCAGGAGGGCCTCAACGTGATCGGCCTGCCCAAGACCATCGACAACGATATCTTCGGCACGGACTTCACCTTCGGTTTCCACACCGCCGTGGACATCGCCACCGACGTGATCGACCGCATCCACACCACCGCCGCGAGCCACGGCCGCTGCATGGTGATCGAGATCATGGGCAACAAGGCCGGCTGGCTCACCCTCTATTCCGGCCTGGCCGGCGGCGCCGATGTGGTGCTGCTGCCCGAGATCCCCTATGATATCGAGAAAGTGGCCCTGACCGTCGAAAAGCGCGCCAAGGGCAAGAAGCCCTTCTCCATCATCGCCGTCGCGGAAGGCGCCATGGACAAGAAGGAAGCCAAGATGAAGCGCAAGGACCGGGATGCCGCCCGCAAAGAGAGCGGCTTTTCCGGCATCGCCAACCGGCTCGCCGGGCAGCTGAGCGAACTGGTGGGCGTGGAAGCCAGGGCCGTGAACCCCGGGCACATGCAGCGCGGCGGCTCCCCCAGCGCCTATGACCGGGTGCTGTCCACCCAGTTCGGCGTGCACGCGGCCGAGCTGATCCGGGACAAGGAATACGGCAACACCGTGGCCCTGTCCGGCAACCAGGTGATCCACAACAAGCTGAGCGATATCGCCGGCGTGCCCAAGCTGGTGCCCGAAGACCATCAGATGGTGGCCCTGGCGCGGCACATGGGCATCACCTTCGGTGACTGATCCAAAAGGCATTTAAAGCTGTGGCGGCCTTCCGTCAGCGGAAGGCCGCCTTCAGCGTGAAAAAACTTAAAGGAACGGGCTTGACTCACATGCAGATCCACGACCATCGCTTCACTCCCCGAGAATTCATCGTGACCTACGGCCACATCATCATCGGCTGTCTCATCGGCGGCATCGCCTATCCCATGTTCATCATCCCCCACAGCATCGCTCCCGGCGGGCTGACGGGCGTGTCATCCATCCTGTATTTCCTGTTCAAATTCCCGGTGGGCACCACCTCCCTGGCCATGAACATCCCCCTGTTCATCCTGTCCTGGAAGGAGATGGGACACCTCTTCGCCTTCAGATCCCTGATCGCCACGGTGCTCTTTTCCCTGTGCATCGACTATGTGCCCGTGCCCGTGGTGACGGAGGATCCCCTGCTGGCCGCTGTGTTCGGCGGGCTCACCATCGGCATCGGCCTGGGCATGATCTTAAGGGGCGGCGCCACCACCGGCGGCACGGACATGATCGCCAGGCTCGTCCACCACAAAGCGGAATTCATGTCCATCGGCGCCACATTATTCGCCATCGACTGCATGGTGATCGTGGCCGCGGGGTTCACCATGAGCATCAACACGGCGCTCTACTCCGTGATCTGCATCTTCGTGCAGTCCAAGGCTATCGACCTGGTGATGACCGGCCT
>CADCQZ010000124.1 GCA_902803675.1 uncultured Eubacteriales bacterium | reverse complement strand
TTCGGCGGGTGCACGGAACTGAGCCGGGTGAAGCTCCCCGCCGGACTGACTTCCCTCCCGCCCGCCGCCTTTGAGAGCTGCATGCGCCTGACGGACCCGGGGCTGAACGAAGGCCTGCTCTCCGTCGGGCCCGGCGCTTTCTGGGGCAATTTCTATCTGATGGACCTGAAACTGCCCTCCAGCCTGACGGAGATCGGGGACAGCAACTTCGTGATGTGCCACTGGCTGTACCATTTCACCGTGAGCGGGGACTGCGCCGGCTTCAGGGCCGACCGGGACGGCATGATCCTCTATTCCCGGGACGGGGAAAGGCTGCTGAAATACTCCTGCCTCCTGGAGGACGAGACCTTCACGGTGCCCGACGGGGTCAAAAAGATCGACGCCTACTGCTTCAGCCAGGCGTCCCTCACCGGGATCAGCCTGCCGGAGGGCCTTGTTTCCATCGGCATGGGGGCCTTCGACTCCTCGGGCGTCACGGAACTGACCCTGCCTGAGAGCGTCACGGACCTGGGCGTCGTGACGGGAAACGGCCCCGACGGGGAGCCGGTCACCGGCCGCGCCCCCATCGGCAACAGCCTCAAGACCATCCGGGGCGTCAAAGGATCCGCGGCGGAGGAGTACGCGGAGCGCTTCGGGCTCACATTCGAAGCGGTCGGGCAGGACTGAGACAGCGCGGAACACGCCCGAAACATCACGGCGCGGGAGGGAGAGAAAAATGGCACACGACGTATTCATCAGCTATTCCCACCATGACAAGGCGGTGGCGGACGCCATATGCAACCGCCTGGAGAGCGACGGCATCCGCTGCTGGTACGCCCCCAGGGACATCGAGCCCGGGGCCAACTGGGCCCGGGCCATCATGGACACCATCGAGACCGTGAAGGTGATGGTGCTGATATTCACGGACTACTCCAACGCCTCCCCCCAGGTGTTCAATGAGATCACCAACGCCGTGAACGCGCGGGTGGTCATCATCCCCTTCAAGCTGACCGATTCCGAGCCCAGCAAGGACCTGAAATACTACATATCCGCCGTGCACTGGCTGGACGCCATGGACAAGCCCCTGGCAAAGAGCATCGAGGCCCTGTCCAGGCAGGTGCGCGCCGTGCTGGATAAGGGCTCCGGGACGCCCCCGCCGCCTCCGCCGCCTCCCCCTCCCCCGCCGCCTCCCCCGTGGAAGAAATATCTGACCCTCATCCTGTTCGCGGTGATGATCCTGACAGCGGGATTCTTCGCCCTGAGAGCGGCCGGGATCCTCGGGCCGAAGACGCCCGCCGCGCCGGGGCCCGCGGTGACGGACGCGCCCACCGATGCGCCCACGGCGGAGCCCACGGATATGCCCACTCAGGCGCCGACGGCAACAGCCACCCAGGCGCTGACCCCTTCGCCGTCCCCGACGCCGAGCCCCGTGCCCACGGCGGAACCGACTTCAGTGCCCACCGCCAACCCGAACAACGCGGGCTATACCTTCAAGCCCCGGGGCGCCGCCACCATTACGGCCGGCGAAAACACCTGGGTGGTGCCGGCCAACAGCCTGTGTTTCACCAACCGGTACGGCCTGTACCCCGAAATGAATTTCAGGTGGGAGTATTCCGGCCTGCCCCAGATGAAAAGCCTGGCGTGGATCGAGACCACCCCCCACGAGGACGGGAACGAGTACCATAAATATTTCAAATTCACCAAAACGGACGGGACCCAAACGGAAACGGACATCCAGACCGCCGGATCCGTCATCTTTTTCCTCGACCGGGGACAGGCCGTCAGCGTGATGTGGAAGGATGTCCGGTCCATCTGGTTCGACTGGGACGCGCAGGTCCTCCATGACTGGCCCGAATACGTCCGGTTCCATTTGAAGGACGGCCAGACGATCACCGCCCCGGCTCACACCCTGGTGGTGGCCACCCACGACAAGCCCGCGGAGAACGTGATCTCCTTCAACCTGTACTTCGACATGCCCGAGGGCCTGAGGACCGCGCGGGGCTACACAGTGGATTTCAGCGAGATCCGGGCCGTCTCCTTCGGGCAGGGCGCCTATGAGAAGGACAAACACGGCTGGTGGCCAGAGGAGATCAAACCCGGCTGGATCACCGAGCTGCCGATAGGCATCAGCTTCAGGGACGGGCGGTATCTGGAGACGAAGGCCGCCGAGGACTATATCAAGTTCTTCGCCGTGGACCAGTTCGGCACCGTGGAGGCACGGCCCGACGACATCCTCTATATGGACTTCGTGACGGACCTGACCGAGGAGGTCGAGGCCCCGCCGGTAACGTCCATCGTGCCGACGGAGGCCCCCGGGGCGGTCAGCGGGCATCCGGGATTCAGCCTGGACAAACACACCTGGGGCGACTATGAGCCGCGTGGCACGGTGAGAGTCACGATGAAGGACGGGACCGGGTATACGGGCATCGGCAATTCCTTCCTGATGGTGAGCGCGATGATGACCAGCGATCTTTTTAAGGTCAGCGAGCAGTTCCTGCAGGGGATCGGATCGGCCGCCCCGGGCAAAAACCTGGATGATATCCCGCTCAAAAACTTTCTGGAGCTCGCCTCCATCTCAAATGGGGAGAACGGCATGGCCGCGACAGACACGGAGGGGAACACTGAGGTGTACCACCTCCCGGAGGACGCGGAGTTCTGGTTCATCGATGAGAACAGCGCCTATGAGCCGACCAGGGTCAAGGCCGATGAAGTGGACAGCGTCACCTTCGACCGGTCCGTGACCCCGGATATCGATATCCCCTGGTGCCGGGTGTACTGCGACGAGGGGTGGTTCTATTCCCCGGCCGCCTACACCGGCGTAAAGTATTACGAAGGGCGGCTCAGGATCGGGTACGAGTTCACCAAATACTCCGGCTACCCCACCGGGACCCGGAACATGAAGGAACTGATCGTCACCGAAAAGGGCTTCGACGGCACCACATTCTCTCCCCCCGAGGGCATGAGCTTCACCGCGGAAATGAGGAACGGCGAAAAGGTCGATTTCAGGATGGACGGGTCCTACGTCCTGTTCGCCATGTCCCGCTACGGGCAGATCCGGGACCTGTCCCGCTCTTCCCTGCAGGGGATCGTGTACGACGCCGAAAAAGCGGATTGAGCAATACCACCCATATCATTAAGGCCGCCGGGCATGACCCGGCGGCCTTTATTGATGATGTGTCATCGTCAGGGCTGCACCAGTCCCAGGGCTCTCAGTTCCTCCGCGGCGTATCCCGCGAACGTGAACGCCCCGGCGCGGCGGGTGTGGGCGTTGTCATGAAGGCCGTCGGGATACCGGGGATCCTCGCCCGGGCTGATGAACATGAAGAGCGCCCGGCTGCCCTCCTCCCCCGCCGCCGAGACCGTATCGAAGCTGAAGCGGTACATGTCTATAAGGGGCGTGCCGGTCTCCTCCGCCGCGGCGCGCATGGCCGCGGGGTATTCCCCGTGGGTCTCCTGCAGGACACCGTCCTTAAATACCCGCATGCACACGGGGGTGAGCAGCACGGGAAGAGCGCCCCGCTCCCGGGCAAAGGACACGAAGATCTTCAGGTTGTCATAGTACGCTGTCCAGGGATCGGCGTGGCGCTCGGGCTTGTCGCTCTCGTCATTGTGCCCGAACTGGATCAGCATCAGGCTGCCCTCTTCCATCCGGGAGAGCCTGTCCAGGCGGCCCTCCGAAATGAAGGTGCGGGTGCTGCGCCCGGCCATGGCGTGGTCATGGATGCGCGCGCCGGGCAGGAAGGCGCCGAGCACCTGGCCCCAGCCCGTGAACAGGGTCGATACGGGATCATAGGCGGCGGAGATGGAATCGCCGCAGATATAGATGTCCGTCACGGCCGGTCTCCTCACTTTTTAAGTTTCTCGGCGATCCCGACCAGGTGGAGCCTGGCGGCCTCGGCGTTGGACGGCACGGTATCCTCCAGGGTCATGGGCAGGTCGTGAGAGATGCCGAAGGCCAGGAGGCGGTCATAGCGCATCAGGCCCGTGCCGCAGGCCTGAGAGCGGATGCCGCCGTCCGGCTTGACGGTGAAATCCTTCATATGGAGCACCCGCACCCGGTCCCCCAGGCGGCGGATGGCGTCATCGATGATCTGGTCGGCGTCCCGGTCGTGCCCGGGGCCGATCAGGTTGACCGAGTCCAGGATGATCTGCAAATGATCCGAGGGCAGCTCCTCCAGCATCCTCTGCGCCCGCTCCGGGGTGGAGATGATGTGGCTGTGCACCGGCTCCACCGCGAGGATGGCGCCCGCTTCCTCCGCGAAGCGCACCACGGGCTTCAGGCCCTCCATGAACAGGCGGAAAGCCTCCTCGCTCACGGGCGCCGGCTCACCAAAGGGCGTATCCGGGCGGGCGTAGGTCTCCGTGCCCACCACCCGCGCGCCCATCAGGGTGGAAAAGCGCAGGTGCGCCCTGTAGATCTCCTGGGTGGCCGCCCGCCTTTCGGGGTCCGGGTCCGCCAGGTTCAGGTAGCAGCCCAGCACGGCGCATTCCATTTGGGTCGCCTCAAGATCCTCCCGGACGGACGCGGCCAGATCGGGGGTGAGCAAACGCGGCGCGTCCGCCATGGAAAAGCCCTCCACCGCCTTGCTCATGGCGATATGGGCGCAGGTGAAGCCCTGCTCCCGGGCATAAGTGAGCCGCTGCCGGAGGGTACCGGGCAGAGTGTCGTGCAGACGGATACCGATATTCATGTCACTGCCTCCTTATCAAAGTCATTTTTTCAGATCGTGATCCTGAGGGCGCCGATCCTGTCGTCATACTGGACCGAAGCGCCGGATACCTGGGACACCACGGCGCTGACCTCCATCACCGGGATGCCCTCCGGGGTCACCGTGGGCTGGCCGTCCATGAGGCTGGGGATACCGTCCACGGTGAGGAAGGTCTCCCCCACCGCGGCCGAGATCACGTGCCCGCGGGATCTGACCGTGAGGCGCCCTGAGGACGGGTCCCAGGTAAAGTCCAGAAGGGTGGGCGCCTGCTGCTTCATCCTTTCGAGGATACAGAGCACATTGCCCCACACGCAGCCGTTTTTGTTCACGGCCCTGACGCCCCTAAAGTCCGGCTCCTGGCCGTTCACCATGATCTTGCACCAGTTCTCCTTCTCCGGCACGTACTTGACCGCGTCCGCCTTGGGGATGGGCGTGAAAAAGTCCTCTTCCCGCGGGGGGAGCTTTTGAGGCATGAGCACCGCCGGCGGCTGGGAGGAGAGCGCCGATATGTCCGCGGGGACCAGCGCGGCCCCGACCGAAACGGGGGGCAGCCCTTCCGCCGTGAAGGTGACTTCAACGTTCCCGGGGGTGAGCCCCGCCCGGAGGAGCACCCGGTTGACGCCGCACTCCGCGTACACAGTCGGCTTTCCCGCCACGCTGTCCGCGCGCCCGTTGCCGTCAAAGCGCCCGCTGTTGTACCCGCCTAAGATCTTCACGTCCCCCCGGGCCGTCACGTCGATCCGCCGGTCGTCCAGGGGGCAGATACGGCCCTGACCGTCCACCACCTGAAGATCCACATAGCCAAGGTCGTTCCCGTCCGCCCGCCAGCCGCCCGGCGCCGTGTGTATCTCCGCCGTCAGGCGCGCCGCGCGCCCGGCGGTCTCGATCCTGTCCCGGCAGGCTTCGGCCCCGTCATAGCCGTATCCCACCGCTTCGATACAGCCGCTCTCAGTGATGTCGATGCCGGGGAAAGCGAAGATGAAGCCCCGCTCCGGCCGGTCACAGACGCCCGCTTCCCGGCCGTTGATGAAAAGCGCCGCCTTTTCCACCGCGTAGCTGCCCGCGCAGTACACCGTCTTGTGTTTCGGGTCGCGTTCCTCAAACGCCTCCGTTTCCTCCCACCAGAGGCCGTTGAAGGCTTTTTTGCGCGCCCGGTAGTTCCCGTTCCCCTCCGGGGGATAGTTCCAGTGCCCCAGGATCTTCACCTTCGGGCTCACGCTGTGCATGACCCGGAACAGATCGAAGCTCTGCTTTTTGACCCGGACAGCGTCCACCCGGCCGCTCATCCTGCCGTTCTCGCTGAAGCTCTGGCGGCCGTGCTGGGCCGAGTCCGTCCAGCACAGGGCGGCGCAGGCGCTGTAATAGTCCTTATGGGAGGCCCCGCCGATACGGTCGAAGAAAAACTCGCTGTAGCCGGACGCGTTGTAAAGGGCCAGGTCCTCACTGGTGAGGTCGTAGAAATCCAGGCCCTTCTGCTTGCGGCCGCCCTTGCCCAGGTACCGGTTTCGATAGTCGAAATCCGGCGGGGTGAAGTCGTCCCACACCCGGCGGGGCGCTTCCTCCCGGCTGTACTCGGTCTCGGTGACGGGCCCGTGCAGCGCCAGGAACCGGGCCGCGTGCCGGTCGAGCATCGTGCCCACGTACTCGCTCTCCATAAGAGCGTCCTCGGTGTTGATGGTGCGGCAGCCCATGAAGCGCCCCCCGTGGGGATCCAGCTTTTCCTTTAAAAGGCGCATCTCACGCATGTGGGCGGCGGAGATCACGTTGTTCCCCGCTTCCCAGAACAGGATGGAAGGGTGGTTCCGCCCGGCGATGATCACATCGCGCATCAGCTCCACCCTCTGGTCCCACTGGCGGCCGAAGGTCTCCCGCTCCTTGTCCCCCGCGGGCTGGGTGTACACAAGGCCCTGCCGGTCCCCGGCCCTCAGGTCCATGGGGCAGGCCGCCACGTGCATCCAGCGGATGTGATTGGCCCCGCTCTCCCGGATCCACTGCGCGTCGGCGTCGTGCAGCCATTCGGGCACGATGCCGCTCTGGGCCCATTCGTTCGAGGCGCGCTGGGCGTAGCCCCTGAGCCATACGGGCCGGTCGTTGATGAGGACGCCCCGGTCCGGATCGTAGCCGGCCTTGCGGAAGCCCGTCACGATCTCATCCGTATCCACGACAGCGCCGTCCTTCTCAAGAGCGATCTCCAATCGGTACAGCGCGGGACGGGAGGGCTCCCAGAACTCAAGCCCCCGGACCGGGCAGGACAGCCGGATCACGCTCACACATTCCGGGTCGGTCTCCGTGGGCCTGACCTCATCCTCCCCCCGGGGCACGGCCCGCCCGTTCTCCCACCGGTAGGCGTCATCGGGGAC
>CADCQZ010000123.1 GCA_902803675.1 uncultured Eubacteriales bacterium | reverse complement strand
GGGGATGTCCACGTGCAGCACCCGCTGGAACCGGGTGGCGCCGTCGATCATGGCGGCTTCATGCTGCACCGGGTCCACGTTGGACAGCGCGGCGATGTAGATCACGGCGCTCCAGCCGAAGTCCTGCCAGTTGCTGGAGAGGATGTACATGGGCCTGAAAGCGGAGCTCTCCAGGAAGTAGGAGACCCTCTCGCCGCCCAGGTGGGCCGCCAGGTTGTTCACAAGGCCGTAGCGGCCGAAGAACAGCTGCAGCATACCGACCAGGACCACCAGGGAGATGAAGTGGGGCGCGGTGTAGATGGTCTGGAACACTTTGCCCGCTTTCTTGTGCTTCATGGCGTTCAGGGCCAGGGACACCAGGATGGGCAGCGGGAAACCGATGATGAAGCCGATGATGCACAGCAGGAATGTGTTTTTCATCAGGGGCCAGAACTGCACGTCGCTGAAGAAGCGGGTGAAATTCTCAAAGCCGACCCAGATGGTATCGCTGGAAAGGATCTTGTCGCCGGGCATGAAATCCTGGAACGCGATCAAAACACCGTAGATAGGCAGGTAGTTGAACAGGAACACTACGATGATCGCCGGCAGGATCATGATGAGATACGGTGTGTTCTCCTGGAAATCAGCCAGCCGTTTTTTGAAGGTCGGCTTATTTTCCTTCGGCCGCGTTTTCGCGGCAGGCAGCTGCTTCGCGCTTTGCATTTTCTCCCTCCTTCAAATCAAAACAAGATCAGGAAACAGTTCATTCAACGAAATGAAAAAGCCCCCTTTCCACCCGGTCGGTCCACTGAAGAAATTCCTTAGAGTCCGTTTCGCTTGGCAGGTTTACATATTGTAAAATGAAATTTATAACCACCATGTGAGATTTTACATTACAATCATTTATATGTCAATACTTGATAAATCGATTTGGTCAATTTGTAATAAATAGCCATTTTATCGCAGGATCGGAGATCCGGTAAAACGTTTAAGATTTACAAATTGTAAACTTGTCGGGGCGTGATTCTTATGCTATGATACATTTGGTCCAAAAACATCACCCTGAAAGGTCGAGCCCATCCCATGCCCATCAAACGCGTGACCATGCAGGACATCGCCGACGCCTGCGGCCTGTCCAGAAATACGGTATCCAAAGTATTCAACAGCCGGGGCGCGGTGCCCGAGGCCACCCGGGCCCTGATCCGGCAGAAAGCCAGGGATCTGGGCTACGGCATGCCCGCGCCCTTAAAAACACATCCCGCCGGTATCACGGGAGCGAGCATCGCCCTGCTCACCAACAGGATGCCGGCCGAGCACCATTTCGGCACTTTTTTCATGACCACATTCACCGACCAGATCTCCCGGGCGGGATATACCCTGAAGATCTTCGAGATCTCCGCCGATGAGCTGCGGCAGAAACAGCTCCCGCTCCACTTTATCCCGGAACAGACAGCGGGGATCGTGGGCATCGAGCTGTTCGATACCGGATATCTGGACATGATCAGCACGCTGGGCCTGCCGATGATCGTGATCGACAGCCCCCCTCACGCGAACTCCGAACTGATGTACTGCGACTATGTGTGCATGGAAAGCATCGCCAGCGTGACCAAAGTGGTGGAGCATCTCCGGGCCCAGGGGGCGCGCCGCATCGGGTTCGTGGGGGACAAAGAGCACTGCGGAAGCTTCTACGAGCGCTGGGTGGGATATAACATGGGCCTGAGACTGGCCGGCGCGGAGCCGGATATCCCGCGCTGTATCCTGGCGCCGGACGACTCTCCCTACGACGACCCAGACTGGCTGATCGCCCGGATGGACCGGATGCCGTCCCTGCCCGATGCTTTCGTGTGCGCCAACGACTACCTGGCCGTCCGGCTGATGACCGCCCTGAAAAAAAAGGGGCTGGACATCCCCGGGGATATCATGGTCACGGGCTTTGACGGCACCTTCCAGTCCTCCCTGGTGGAGCCGTCCCTGACCACCGTGGAGATCCCCAGCCTGGAGATCGGCAAGCTGGCCGCGGACTTCCTTCTGATGCGGATCAGAAATCCGGGGATGGCCTATCACTGGACGCACGTGAAGACCACCCCCGTCTGGCGGGAAAGCACCCTGCGGCAGAAGTAAAGCGGCGCGGGCCCTCACGGGTCCGCGCGTTACGCGGATGACGGCGGGGCCTGTCGCGGCGTTTTTCTTGACAAATGTTCCTATTCAGAGTATATTGCGGTCATCATGACAGGAAAGGGGGCTCTTCGGATGCGGGAAACGGCGATCGTGATCCATATCGGTATCCGCACTGGCTTTGCGTCCGACCGTCCGGAGAGCAGGCCGGATTGATTTCCGGCGTTCATCCGTTGGTCCAGCCGCTTGCCCGTGACGGGTGAGCGGTTTTTTGCTGTCCCGGTCCGGCTGAAGAAGAGGGGACGAACATGGACTCAAGACCCGCGGCAGGAGGGCTCATGCAGGAACATGAGGAATGATCTGCCCGTAAAGAAAAACGGAGGAATCGGAACATTGGATAATGACAATAAGGATGTTTACCGCGTCGTCAAAGTGCACCGGGACCGGTTCCTGGTGCGGAATGAAGAGAAGGAACTGTACTGCGTGCTGACCGGCGCGGCGCGCTTCCGGGAGAGCTGTCCCGTGGTGGGAGACGAGGTGGCGATCATCGAGAACCCTTACGGCGACAGCCTGATCCGGGAGATCCTGCCCCGCAGGACCGTGTTCTGCCGCCCGGACCGGAGCGGGCACGGGGACGCTTTCGTCAAGACCCTGCGGACGCAGCCCCTGGTGGCCAATATGGACTGTGTGTTCATCATCACATCCCTGAACCGCGACTTCAGCCCGGCCAGGATCGCCCGCTACGCCGCCGTGACGCTGTCGGGAGGCGCGAAGCCCGTGGCCGTGCTGACCAAGGCGGACCTGTGCCCGGACCCGGAGGAAATGGAGAAAAAGGTCACGGACCTGTGCACGGGCCTGGAGGCCGTGGCTGTCAGCGCCCTGACGGGATACGGCCTGGAGCGCCTGAGAAGATACTGCCTCCCGGGAACGGTCATCGCTCTTCTGGGCTCTTCCGGCGCGGGGAAGTCCACCCTGGTGAATACCCTGGCGGGGCGTGAGGTGATGGCCGCGGGCGCCATCCGGGAGGAGGACTCCAAGGGAAGGCACACCACCACCCACCGGGAGATGATCGAGGCGGACGGCATCTTTTTCATCGATACCCCGGGCCTGAGGGAGATAGGCGTGATGGACGCGGAGGAAGGGATCGCGGGCACCTTTTCCGATATCGAGGAACTGACGAAAAGGTGCGCCTTCTCCAACTGCGGCCACCGGAGCGAGCCGGGCTGCGCGGTGCTCGAGGCTCTCGGCAGCGGTGAGCTGGACCCCGGGCGCTGGGAGACCTATCTTAGGCTCAAAAAAGAGAACAGCTGGAGCAAACAAAAGAAAAACGAGATGATGATGAACATCGCCATGCACCGGCGTTCGATCAACAAAACCGGAAGAAAGTGAACGGCGAAACACCTGATACCGGGGCCCGACAGAGAGGATAAAGGCCTTCAGGGCGGTATCCCCTCCGCCCGCAGCGAAAAGCGGATCGCCGAAGCGTCAAAGATCCCCCGGCACAGCCCGTTTTGGAGCCGTACCGGGGGATCTTCACGTTCTGGGCCGCTCTCCGGCTCAGTCGATCCTCGCCCCGTCCCCGGCGGACACCGAGAACACCGCCTCGACGGTATAGAATTCAACGCTTTTGAGGGCCTTGCCTTTGAGGAGCGCGTACGCTTCCGAATCGAAATCGAACCCGGCGAGGGTCCTGAGCCAGATGTTTTCCACGTGCTTCATGCCCACCCGGGTGCCGTCCTCCGCCTCCAGCACCACGGCGTTGACCTCCAGATCCTTCAGGGCGTCATCCACGCCCTCCACGCTGACGCACACCTGGGCGTAGGGATCGGGAACGATCTTCACCGTGCCGTCCACGTGAGCGACGGGCCCCCGCACGGGGCCGAAGGATGAGTCCGCCAGGAGGTCCTTGTACACGGCCGGCTTCTCGCTGAGGATGTAATAGGAGAAGGGAAAGGATTCGAACAGCGCGTCCCTGCCCGTATAGGTGGTCGTCACGGCTTTGCCGCCCTCGTTCACGGTGACGGTAACGCGGGTGTCGTCGGTGACCGGAGTGCCGACCGCAGCGAGCGCTTCCTCGCTCTCGGCGCGCACGGGCCAGATCACGCCGGTGATCTCCCGGCCGTCGGACATGAAATGGAAGGATCCGCCGGCCCGGTCCATTTTAAGGGGCATCACGCGGGTGGCGGAGGAGACGGAGTCATAACTGCCGCCCGTAGTTTCCGCCTCGTAGAAAAGCTCATACGGGATGGTCATGAGCGCATAAACGCCCCCGTCCTCCTCGGTGAGAGCGCAGGCGAACGGGACCAGCAGTGAAAAAGCGAGCAAAAGCGCGGTCAGCTTCCTGAACATCGGTATCCTCCTTTCCGGCAAGCCGGGCTGATCTGTTAAACGGTGTTTGACGCGCTTCCATTTTATGCGGGGAGCGCGGGCCCTGTCAAGGGAGCTCCAGGATCTGACGCTGCATGCGTTTGGTCAGGCCGTCGAAGACCAGCTGCAGGGAGCGGTCCAGCCAGGCCTTCACGACTTCATCGGGCACGTCCCCGTCGGGATCCAGGGAATTCCAGTGCCTCTTGTCGCTGTAGTACCCGGGGATCACGGACGGATATGTTTTTCGCGCCAGCTCCCCCTCGAGGGGATCCAGCTTGAAATTGATATAGTAAGGGCGGCCGGACCTGTCCAGCAGGACGGCGGCGAACATTTTTCCGCCGATATGGCAGCAGATCCAGTTCCAGTCCGGCTGCAGGTCCTTCGTCACGCCGCGCTTTCCCATCAGATACTCGTCGATCCACGGGTATTTCATCGTTTCTCTCCTTCCCCGCCGGCGTCCGTCTTTAAAACTCGCGGCGGATATGGTATGATATCTGTATGACCGGGCATCCTGCACAGGCCCGCGAGAGCACGGGAGGACGGGACAGTGGAAAAGAAAGAGAAAAAAATGATCCTCTTCACGGACATCGGGGACACCATCATCGACGAAGGCACCGAGGAGAGGAACGGAGAGGATATCGTGCAGCGGGCGGAATGCATCCCCGGCGCCCGGGAAACGTATCTGCGCCTGCATGAGGAAGGCTTCAGGATCGCCATGGTGGCGGACGGGCTGGACGCATCGTTCAAAAACATGATGCGGCAGCACGGCCTGACCGGGATCTTCGACGCGTGGATCGTATCGGAACTGGTGGGAGCGGACAAGCCGGACCCCGCCATGTTCCGCGCGGCGATGGACGCCCTGGGGCTCACCGACGCGGACAAGAGCCGGATCCTGATGATCGGCAACAACGTAAAACGCGACATCCGGGGCGGGAACCGCTTCGGGATCAGGACCGCGCTCCTGACCTGGTCAAAACGCCGGTCCTTTGAGCCGGAAGAGCCCGAAGACGTGCCCACCTACCGGATCGGTGAGCCAAAGGAACTGGCCGCGCTGGTCCACAGGCTGGAAAACGAAAACTGAAAGAGTTTCCCCGGAGGGATCACTCATCCGCGATCCGGACGTCGATCCCCTGCGATGTCATGCGCTCCGCCCATTCGGGCGGGGCGCTTTTATCTGTGATGACGGTGCCGAAGCGGTCGAGCGGCGCGTAGGTCAGCAGGCTGGTCACGCTGAATTTGCTCCCCGTCACCAGAAGGACCGCGTGCTCCGTGTGGGCCACGGCTTCCCGCTTGATCTCGTATTCCATGGGGCTGGAGTTGGTGACGCCGCCGGCCTGGGATACGCCGGTGGCCGCCATGAAGGCGAAGTTGGTGTTGTAACGGCTCAAATACCGGGCGGAATCCTCCCCGGTGATGGAGCGCGTCTTGCGGTGGAGCTCCCCGGGCACCATGATGAGGCGGATATTGGGCAATTGCAGGGCGCGCATCTCCACCTCCACATTGTTGGTGATCACGGTGACGGACCGGTCCCGGAGCTCATCGATCAGATGGACCGTGGTGGTGCCGGAATCGATGAAAATGATGTCACCGTCCCGGACCAGACGGGCGGCGCACACCCCGATGGCGTGTTTCACATCCCCCAGGGACTTCAGCCGGCTCTCATAGGGCACCAGGATGGAAGCGTTTCTCGTGGCTTTCAGCCCGCCGTACACCTTTTCCGCGGCCCCGGCGGCGACGAGCATCGCCGCGTCCCGCCTGACCGTGTTCATGGAAACGCCGAAACGCGCCCTGATCTCTTCCATGCTCACGGAGCCCTGACGGATGAGGAAGGCTTCCATCTCCTGCAAACGTTTTGATCTCATATCCATTATCCTCCGGATCAGATCGAAAAAAGCATCACGGGCTTTGAGGGAACGGGCCGGGCGCCTTCTGCACAAGATCGATCAGGAAACGCATGCTCAGGCTCCCGGGACTGAAAGTCCGGCTGGGATAGATGACCCGGACGGTGTTTTCATCCATCCGCCGGATCTCGGGGCCGGGCGCCTCCGGCCGCAGGCGGACCGTGAGCCCCGGGAGCTCCCAAGTCTCCGGGCTGAAGCTCTTCTCCGTCAGGCCCGGGCAGGATATCTCAAAGAAAACGTCCACGTCCCGCCCCGCGCGGTTGTCCACGCGCATGTCCATCCGCCCGTCCCGAAAGCGGCCGTCGAAAAGGACGGTGTGGAGATGGTCCATCGTGCCGTCCGGCAGGGAGCGCTGCAGCCGGATGGTGC
>CADCQZ010000122.1 GCA_902803675.1 uncultured Eubacteriales bacterium | reverse complement strand
TGCTCCAGGCCGTTCTTCTGGGTGCTGCTCAGATAGTGGAGCAGGGCGCCGGCGGCCCGCACGGCCTCCCGGTGCTCCCGCCCCAGGCCCAGGGCCAGAAGGGTGCCCACGCCGAAATGCGTCAGCACCCTTTCCTTCGCCCCGGCATAGGAAAAGGCCGCGTCCGTATACTTCTGGCAGCGCACCGGGCTCACGGGAGAGACGGCCGACGCGTCATTGGCGATCACCTCGCCCGGCGCCACGCTCCCCACCAGGGGGCCCAGGGTCTTTTCGTCCGACGCGCACTGCTGCACGTAAAATTCGCCCGTGGACAGGTCGCACCAGGCCAGGCCGGCCCGCTTCATATCCACGCACACCGACAGCAGGTAGTGGTTCCGCCTCTCGCCCGCGGCGCTGAAGGTGGTCAGGGTGCCCGGGGTCACCACCCGGATCACGTCCCGCTTCACCAGCCCCTTCGCCAGGGCCGGGTCCTCCATCTGCTCGCAGATGGCCACCTTGTAGCCGTCCTCCACCAGGCGGGTCACATAGGTGTCCACGGCATGGAAGGGCACGCCGCACATGGGCGCCCGCTCCTCCAGGCCGCAGTCCTTGCCCGTCAGGGTCAGCTCCAGCGCTTTGCTGGCGGTGAGGGCGTCCTCGAAGAACATCTCATAAAAATCGCCCACCCGGAAAAACAGCAGCGCGTCCGGCACCTGGTCCTTCACGGTGAAATATTGCTGCATCATCGGGGATAACGCCATCGGTCCACCATTCCTTCTCTCTTGCTGATCGCCGGCGCTTTTCACGCCTTGTCCATGACCTCCCCGCGAAGGGTGGTCCTTTTCCGCCCGGTCACCCGGACCGGGACGATCCTGCCCTCCAGGGACTTTTCACCGGGGAAATTGATGCTGATGTTCCGGCCGCACTTGCCGGTCATCTCCCCGCCGGTGCGCCGGGCCGGGCCCGTCACCAGCACGGGATGCGTTTGCCCCACCATTTCGTCAAGGGCCTTTAAGGTGTACTCCTCCTGCAGGGCAATGAGGCGGCTGATCCGGTCCGCCGCCACATCCGGCGCCACGGCCCCGGGCATTTTCGCCGCCGCGGTGCCCTCCCGGGGAGAATAGATGAAGGTGAAGGCGCTGTCATACCGCGCCTCACGCACCAGGTCCAAAGTGTCCTCAAAGTCCTGTTCCTCTTCCCCGGGGAAGGCCACGATGATATCGGTGGTCACGCCGATGCCCGGCACCGCCGCCCGCAGGGCCCGCAGCTTTTCCATATAGCTGTCCCGGGTGTAGCGCCGGTTCATGGCCTTGAGGATCCGGTCGCTGCCGGACTGCACCGGCAGATGGAAGTGCCGGCAGATGTTCTCATGCTCCGCGATCACGTTTATCAGGTCCTGCGACAGGTCCTTGGGATGAGAGGTCATGAACCGGATCCGCGGGATCCCGGTGCGGGCCACCGCGTCCAGCAGCTTCGGGAAGGACGCGCCGGGAACATCGGCGCCGTAGGAATTCACGTTCTGCCCCAGCAGCATGATCTCCTTCACGCCCCGGTCCCGCAGGCACTCCACTTCCCGCAGGATGTCTTCCATCCTCCTTGAGCGCTCCCGGCCGCGCACGTAGGGCACGATGCAGTAGCTGCAGTAATTGTTGCAGCCATACATGATGGTCACATAGGCGCTGTGATCGCTGGAGCGCCGCACCGGCACGGCCTCCGTGAGGGTGCTCTCGTTCGACGGCACCTGGATCACCCGCCGCTTCTCCGTCACGGCCCGATAGAGCATCCCGGGCAGCTCGTACATGTTGCCGGTGCCGAAGGCGATGTCCACGAAGGGATACCGCCTCAGGAGCCTGTCGGCCATCCCCGGCTGCTGCACCATGCACCCGCACACGCCGATGAGCATTTCCGGCCGCTCTTTGCGCACTTCCTTGAGCCAGGTCACGTTGCCCAGGGCCTTGCGCTCGGCGTTGTCCCGGATGCAGCAGGTGTTGTGCAGCACGAAGTCCGCCTCCCGCTTGTCCGCCGCCTCTGTAAGGCCCATGCTCTCCAGGATGCCCGCCAGCTTTTCGCTGTCGTGCGCGTTCATCTGGCAGCCGAAGGTCACGATATGATAGGTGCGGGGCCTTTCGGGCAGCGCCGCGAAAGCGTCCGCGAAGGCGCGCTGGCGGTCCGTTTCCGCTTCCGGCACCATGATGATCTCATTCTTCATACGTCTTCCTCATCCGTCTTGTCGAACAGGTCCTTCGCCTCCAGGGCTTCCCCGTCCTTTTTCCGCGTGATCTCGAACAGCCCCAGGGCCGTGAACCCGTGGAGCACCACCTTCCGCGGGTCCTGCCGGAAGGCCTCCTCAAGGGCCTCCGCCACCCTACGCCGGTGGTCCTCCTCTTCCATGTCCACGAAGTCCGCCACCAGGATGCCGCCCACGTTCCTCACCTGGCAGAGCCGGGCGATCTCTCTCGCCGCCTCCGTGTTCACCTTGAGGGCCGTGGCCTCCAGGCCCTTTCTGCGGTCGATGGCCCTGGCGCTGTTCACGTCCGCCACCCACATCGCCTCGGTCTTTTCCAGCACCACGTTGCCGCCGCAGGGCAGGTGATGCACCCGCCGGAGGGCCTTCCTCAGCTTGTCCCAAACGCCGTACCTTTCAAAGGGCCGCTCGACCTTTTCCGTCTTCAGCCCCGGCACGTCGAAGTCCGCCAGGCCCCGGTCCACCCCCGGGCGCGAGTCCCGGATGAAACGGTCCCACACGCTGCCGCGGCCGGTCACCGGGCCCTCTTCCCGGGGCGCGCTCAAAACGGCGCGCCACCTGTCCGTGAGCGCCGCGATCTCCTTTTCAAGGGCATCGGCGTCCATGTTCGCGGCCTCCCGGCGCATCACCAGGCCCATTTGCTCCGGGGCCAGGCGCTCACACAGCGCCTGCAGCCGATCCTTTTCCTCTCCCTCCGGCACGGAGGCGGACACGGTCCTTTTATCCGACAGGGGCAGGAGCACCGCGCCCCGGCCCGCCAGGGCGATATCCATGGTCAGGTAGGCCTGCTTTGATCCCACCGGCGCTTTTTTCACCTGCGCCAGCAGCTTTTCCCCGCTGCGGGGCGGCACCTTCACGCCGCGCATCTCCTGATAGGGGAGATAGCCCGTGCCCAGGGGGCCCATTTTCACGAAGGCCGCCTCCAGGGCGGGCACGCACCGGTCCACCCGGACGACCAGGATATCCTCCGCCGCCACGGCGCCGTTCGTCTCCTCCTCATAGCGGAAGAGCTCCCCGTCCCTTATCAGCGCGGCCCGGATCTTCTCCGGGCCCTTCTCCAGCAGCAGCTCCGTCACAGCATCTCCAGGGGGACAAGGCATCCCCCCGCCTCCCCGAACAGGCACAGCCGGGTCACCAGGGCCCGGGGCACGCCCCGGTCGCCGTAGAAAGCGCTCAGAAGCAGTTCCGGCTTGCAGCTGGCCGCTTCCGTGAGGCTCAGGGTGGCGTAGACCGCATCGTCCCTCACCGCCAGCTCATGGATCATGGGCTTGATGTCCACGATCTGCTCCTTGGTCTTGGTCTTTTTCATCACGGGGATCGTTTCCTGTGAAAGGAACGCGTCGATCTCCGCCTGGGACGGCACCGGGTCCTCCGGGAAACGGATGCGGTAGCGGGCCGCGGTCAGAAGGGCCATGGGGCTCTTGTGATCGTCCTCCACCGCGCGCGTATCCCGCAGGATGATGTCCTCCGGCAGGCACGCCTGCAGGGCCAGGCGGAAGCGCTCCTCGGGCACGCTCTCCTCAAGGGGCACCTCCATCACTTCCCTCAGGGCCGCGTGCCCCAGGGACAGCGGCGCTGCGAAGCTCATGAGCATGTGGGGATTGTAGCCCTGGGAGTATTTGATCGGCAGGCCCGAGCGCCTCAGGGAGCGCTGGATGGTCCGCAGAAGGTCCAGATGCCCGATGTGGCGCAGGCGCGGCGTTTTCTCAAACACGACCAGCATTTTCATACTGCGGACACGCTCCTTTCCAGCGCTGGAGGCCGCAGGCGTTGCAGCCCTTGCGGCAGTCCCGGGTGGTCTTTCCCCCCACGGCTTTCTCCCATTCGCGCTTCAGATATTCCTTGGTCACCCCGGCGTCGATGTGGTCCCAGGGCAGTGTCTCGTCAAGCGGCCTTTCCCTCAGGGCGTAGAAGTCCCCGTCAAGGCCGCAGTCCGCGAAGGCTT
>CADCQZ010000121.1 GCA_902803675.1 uncultured Eubacteriales bacterium | reverse complement strand
GGAGAACGCCTGGGCGCCGGCCCATTCGTTCTGCATGATGCCCAGGAAATTGACCATCTGGTTGCACAGGGTGGACAGGTGCTTGGCGGGGGAAGAGGTGATCTTGCCCACCACACCGCCCAGGCCTTCCTGGATCAGCTGCTTGAGGCTCCAGCCCGCGCAGTAGCCGGTCAGCATGGACAGGTCGTGCAGATGGATGGCGGCGCTCCTGTGGGCGTCGGCCACCTCGTCGTCATAGACCTCGCTGAGCCAGTAATTGGCGGTGATGGCGCCGGAGTTGGACAGGATGAGGCCGCCCACGGAATAGGTCACCGTGGAGTTCTCCTTGACGCGCCAGTCATTGATCATCAGGTAATTGTCCACCAGTTCCTGATAGTTCACCAGGGCGGAATTCACGTTGCGGACCTTTTCCCTCTGGCGGCGGTACAGGATGTAGGCCTTGGCCACGTCCGCGTATCCGCATTCGGAAAGGACCTTTTCAACGCTGTCCTGGATCTCTTCCACGGAGATCTTCCCGTCCTTGACCTTGCCCTCGAAATCGGCCGTGACGCGCAGAGCGATCAGGTCGATGATGCTGGAGTGATACTGCTTGTTGAGGGCCTCAAAGGCCTTGGTGATGGCGCTGCTGATCTTGCGGATGTCAAAAGCCGTGACGATCCCGTCTCGTTTGATTACCTGGTACATATTTCGATTCCCCTTCGTTGATTTCGTCATCAGACGTGCGTAACACACTCTACCACTTCTGAAACAGAATGTCAATATATTGTGTAATGTTTTTACGGGTTTTGCAATATCTTGTGATAAATGGGACCAAACAGGTCAATCCACGCCCCTCAAACTGGTGTTCGGCACATATTCCCGCGCGGCGGCGGCGTATTTTTCGAGGGTCTGTCTGTCGGGGGCGGAAAAACCGCCGAACGGTACGGTATCCCGGTCGGTGAAGCTCTGCAGGAAATACCTTTTCGCGCCGGCGATCATGCCGCCGATCTGCCTGAAATCGTCCTCTTCGTGAAATTCACGCACCACCGTGGTCCTGAATTCATAGTCCGTGTCCCCGCCCATGAGAAGGGCGATGCTGCTCCGGATCCTGTCCATGTCCACGTGCTTCACGCCGGCGGTCATCGCGTATTTCCGGGGGCTGTTCTTAATGTCCATGGCCACATAGTCCGCCAGCCCCTCGCTGAGGACGCGCTCCAGCATCTTCGGATGGTGCCCGTTGGTGTCCAGCTTCGTCATGAAGCCCATGTCACGGCACCGTTTCAGGAACCCGGGCAGTTCCGCGTTCAGGCAGGGCTCGCCGCCGGTCACGGCCACCCCGTCCAGCAGGCCGGAGCGTTTTTTCAGGAAGGCGAAGAACTCCTCGTCCGTCATCAGGGCGGGGGCTTTGTTCTCGGCCAGCTCGAAATTGTGGCAGAAAGGGCAGCGGAGATCGCATCCGCTCAAAAAAACGGTGCAGGCCACGTGCCCGGGAAAATCGAGCAGGGTCATTTTCTGCAGTCCGTGGATCAGCATGTTCAGTCCTCCCGTACGGCCATGAGGATGCTCCCGCTCCGGAGGGTCGGGTCCGCGATGGTATCATTGACGGCGTAGGCGTGCTTTTCAAGGTCACCGCACACGGCTTTGGTCAGGCCCCGTTCGGTGAGCAGGCCGATCACGTCGGCGGCGATGCCTTCGATCACGTCCGCCTTTTCCCCGGCGTTCCCTTCCTCATTGTCCGTGGTGATCAGGTACTCCATGACCTCGGCGGTGAGCCCCATGCCGTCCAGCTTCCTGAGGGCGCGGAACGCCCATTTGTAATAGGGCATGTATACACCGCTGAGCAGGAACAATGCGCGCATCGCGTTTTTCACGAAGACGGTGACGGCCAGCTGGGCCGCCGCTTTTTCCCCGTGCTCAAGGCACCGGCGGTAGTTGTACTGCCCGCTCTGAGCCATGAGGAGCAGGCTGCCGGCGAGCCGCTTTCTGAATACGTCATCGGGGTATTTTTCAAGCCCCGCCCGGATGCGGGTCACCTCGCCGCTGCCGTCGAAGAAAATGCGGCCGTTGGTGGCCTCCTTCAGGGCCTGCTCCGGGACGGTGAGCCACTGCCCCAGGGTGAGCACGCCGTCGGGCGCGCCGACCTTTTCCCGAAAAAACTCACCGGTCCTGATGACACCGCGCCTCGGGCCGCCCACGGGGGCCATGAGCCCGCGGCGCAGGCCCATGAATTCCCGGGGAAGAGCGGCGTAAGCTCTCTCCAGCAGGAAGGCGTCCCGGCGGCTCACCACGTCCTCTCCCGGCAGGAACAGGCAGAACCCCGGCTCGAAGTCGTGGTCGCGGGAAACATCATCGTCGTAGCCGAGGCACTCCGATCCGCTGCCGCACAGCCCGGCGGCCACGTGCCCGGCCAGATGGGGGAATTTTTCCGTCAGCATGGGGCGCCCATAGGCTTCAAAATACCTCTCGGCCAGGTCAAGCCCCTTCATAGACTCTCTTCGCTCTCCTGCTCAGGTCATCCGCCTCGGCGAAGTAACCGTAATAGGCGATGGTGGGCGCGCACTTCTCCATCACGAAGGCGCTGTATCCGTCGTCTCTGCCGGTCTGCTCCAGCAGGCCGCAGGCCTTCTCGACCCACTCGCTGATCTGTTTCTCGGCTTTTTCGAGCCCTTCCCGGGCTTCCAGGGCATTGGCCATGTTCAGGTAGGTGACGGCCGCTTCCAGGTTTCCCCGGGGCTGGGTCTTCATCTGGTCCAGCGCCTTGAAATAGCTGGAAAAGGCTTCGTCCCACCGGCCCAGGCCGGCCAGGGTGAGGCCCATGTTGTTGTACAGCCCGCCCAGCAGGTCGGGGCGGACGCACTTTTCGCCCTCATACACGGCTTTGGCTTCCTCAAACAGCCCGATGGCTTTGTCCGGCATCGAGAAGGCCTGGTAGGCTGTGGCGGCGTTCACGCAGGTGGTCGCCCGGGTCAGGCTGCCCCTGTAGCCCATCTCATCCGTCAGCCGCAGGGCCTCTTCGGCGGCGGCGAAGGCCTCTTCGCGCCTGCCTGTCTTCCTGTAATGCCCGATCATCTCGTTCAGGACCAGCACTTCGCCCCGCTGGTCGCGGCCGGCGCGGGCCTCCGCCAGCCAGTATTTCAGATGTCTCTCAGCCGCGGCGTAGTCTTTTCGGGCCAGGTATCCATCCAGCTTTTCGAGGATCCTGCCCTGGTTGACAGGCGCGATCGACGGTTCCATGTCGAGGGGACATACAGGCTCCGTATAATCTTCGGGCCTGAGGGGGTCATTTGCCATAATGCACGCTCCGTATCCGATTTGGGTCCCTATTGTAGCAGATGGACGGGCGGGAAAGCAACGTCAATGCGGTTGCGCATTTCTTAATTTTAGGTAACAAAGCGCGGAGTTCTGTTCGATAAAAAGACCCGCGGCTTTTTATGCCGCGGGCTTGATGACTGGGTGGTGTCCCGGGCCGGATATAAGGGACAGAAGTCGTTTTTTCTGTCCCGCCGGCCCTTTTCTTTCCGGGCTTACCGCTCCGCGTAGCTGACCAGGAGCGGCCTCGCCTCATCCAGCAGGATCTCCGCGTCGGGGAGCTGGTCCGCGGGGAGCTCCCGGGACAGGACCTCGAGGATCACGTATCCGTCCGGGCCCTCGTCCAGGCACACTTTCACGCTGCGGACGGTGCCGCTGCCGGCGGTCTCGTCGGTCACATAGGCGGTCTTCATGCCGCCGGGCGTAAAGCAGGGCTCCTCTTCGCCGTTCAGGCCGTCCGCGCCGGCCGCGGCGCAGACCCGCGCCTCCTGAATGACGGTGCCGCCTTCGGGGGCGTAGACCCGCAGGAAATCTCCTTCCTCGGCGCTGCTGACCAGGGCGAAGCCTTCCGGTTCGCCCCAGGTGCCCAGGATCGTGACTGTTTCACCGCTCAGGTAGACCTGGCTGCGCTCGGTCCCTTCACTGTCACGGAAGTTCTCCAGCTGGCGCTTTTCGATCAGTACGGCCCTGTAGGCGGCGTCCAGGTCCTCGTATTCCCGGGCCAAACGGGCGTTGTCTTCCTTCAGGATCGTGTTTTTATCGACGAGATCCTCCACTTCCGCTTCGAGTTCGTCGCATTTATCGTTCGCTTCTTCCACTTTTGTTGTCAGATCGGCATTTAAGCTGATGTACTCTTCCACCTGCGCCGCGAGATCCGCGTTGGCACCGATGTATTCCTCCACCTTGGCGGAAAGATTCGCGATCTCGGAGTTCAGCGTCCCCACATTGAGCGTCAAAGCGTCCCTTTCACCGGTGAGTTCCTCCACCTGACTGGCGAGATCCTCATTCTGCTGCCTGGCAGTCTCCACTTTTTCGGTCAGATCCGCGTTGATCTTCTGCGTATCCTCCGCCTGGGACGTCAGAACGGCGTTTTCGGCATTGGCTGTCTCCACTTGCGTGTTGAGATCAGCCACGACGGCGGTTATATCCTCCACTTTTGTGGTCAGAAGCTCATTTTCTTTGCTTATTGAATCCACTTTATCCTTAAGCTCCGCGGCTTCGGCCTCGGCGGTCTCCGCCCGTGCGGTCAGGGCCCCGATGTCCTGCGCGGCGGCGGCGGCCTCGTCCAGCTTCCCGGTCAGGTCGCTGACCGCCTGCTCTTTTTCGGCGACAGCTGTCTTCAGGGCCTCATTATCCGCTTCGGCGGCCGTCACTTTTTCTTTAAGGGCGGCGATATCCCCGTTGAGCTCCGCGAGCTGCGCGGCCTGGGCGTCAAGATCCGCCGCGAGCTGGCCTTTCTCTGAGCTCAGGGTCTCCTTCTCGCCTTCCAGAGCGGCTTTGTCTGCTTCCAGGGCGGCGATGTCGGCGTTGAGGCTCTCGACCGCAGTATCCAGTGCCGTTTTGTCCGCGGCGAGCGCCTCGATCTGCCCTGTCAGGCTCGTCTTTTCCGCTTCCAGGCCGGCGATGGTCCCGTCCTTTTCGGATATGGCCGCGTCGAGGCCCTCTTTTTCGGCGGTCAGGGCGTTGAGTTTTTCCGTCAGCCCGGCGGACTGGGTCTCCGCGTCCCGGCGGAAGGCGTCATACTCCGCCTGCAGGTTGTTCTTCCGGCCGATGAGTATCCCGATCACCACCGCGAAGCACAGCAGGATGACTGCCGCCCAGATCCAAATCTTTTTCATCGTGATCCTCCTTCTCCGTCGGGCACGCGATCAGCGCGTCCAGGTTGGTCTTCGTTCTGACAGTGACATGATCAAAATGCCCCATGAGGCAGATCTGCTCCAGGATGGCCAGCCCGTGGGG
>CADCQZ010000120.1 GCA_902803675.1 uncultured Eubacteriales bacterium | reverse complement strand
CGCCTTTGAGCGCGTGCGCTTCAACGACGGCTCCATCGAAGAGATCCTGGCGGACGCCGTGGCCGAAGTGGCCGAGAAGATGGCTGAGTAAAACATACCCTGCCTCATGACTTGCGCGGGGGCCGGGCCTTTGCGGCCCGGCCCCCTGTTTTCCCCCTGCCGGACGTGCCCGATGGTCCGGCGGCGTGATCGGACGGTGAAGCTCCCCGCGTCAATTTGCTGCGGCTGCGCCGCGGCTCTGCCGTCCGATCCCGCCGCGGGATCGGTAAGAAAGACCGACGACCTGTTGCCGACCGAACATATACAAGTATTGGAGGGGTCCTTATGTCCACAGTCACTTTTAAGCGCAAAGGGGTGACCAACGAGATGCGGCAGAACCGCTACGGTTACGCCTTCATCTCGCCCTGGCTCCTCGGCCTGTTCCTGTTCACCCTGGTGCCGATGCTGTTCTCCCTGTTCCTGTCCTTCTGCAAGTGGGACATCGTCACCGGTATCAGCACCATCAAGTGGATCGGCATTGAGAACTACACCAAGATCTTCGCGGACAAAAAGTTCTACAAGGCCCTTGAGGTCACCTTCAGGTACTGCCTGATCTCCATCCCCGCCTACCAGATCATATCCCTCCTGGTGGCCATGCTGCTCAACATGCGCATCAAACTGATGCACGGCATCCGGCTGATCTTCTTCCTGCCGTCCATCATCCCCACCATCGCCTCCAGCATGATCTGGATGCAGATGCTGGGCAAGGAGGGCGTGCTCAACCAGGGCCTCAAGCTCCTGGGCATCACCGGGCCCAGCTGGCTCAACACGCCCCAGACAGCGCTGTACGGCCTGATCATCATGGGCGTGTGGGGCATCGGCAACACCATCATCATTTACTTAAGCGGCCTGCAGGGCGTGGGGGAGGAGCTGTACGAGGCGTCCTCCATCGACGGGGCCAACTCCTTCCAGCGCTTCTTTAAGATCACCATCCCCATGATCTCGCCCACCATCTTCTTCAATGTGGTCATGGCCGTGATCGGGTCCTTCCAGTACTTCACCCAGGCCTTCGTCATGACCGAGGGCGGCCCCCTCAACTCCACGCTGTTCTACAACCTGTACCTGTACGTCAAGGCGTATAAGGAGCTCAAGATGGGCTACGCCTCCGCCCTGGCCTGGATCATGTTCGTGATCATATTGTTCTTCACGCTGCTGGTGATCCGGTCCTCCTCGTTCTGGGTCTATTACCAGAACGACGACAAGATCTGAGAAGGGAGGAGAAGCGAAATGGCAGTCGTTACAGGCGCGAAAAACAAGATATCCGTCCGGATCGGCCGCGGCGCCGCCCTGGCCATCCTGATCTTCCTGAGCGTGCTGGTGCTCATCCCCCTGGTGTGGACCATCTGCATGTCCGTCAAGCCGGACGGCGAGATCTACAACGGCATGTTCTTCCCCACGGAAGTCCATCTTGAAAACTACTACCTGGCGGTCACCAAGGTGGATTTCTTCCGTTACCTGCTCAACACCCTGATCATCGTGGTGCCTTCGGTCATCGGCATGGTGTTCAGCTGCGCCCTGGTGGCCTACGGTTTCTCCCGGTTCGATTTCAAGGGCAAGAGGGTGTGGTTCCTGATCCTTCTGGCCACCATGATGATCCCCGGCCAGGTCACCATGATCCCGCAGTTCCTGATCTACCGCATGATGGGCTGGGTGAACACCTATCTGCCCCTGGTGGTGCCCACGTTCTTCGCCATCAGCGGGTACAACGTGTTCCTGATGCGGTCCTTCATGAGCGGCATCCCCAAGGACTTCGATGAGGCCGCCACCATCGACGGGGCGGGCCCCCTGCGCAGCTTCTTCCAGATCATGATGCCCATGTGCCAGCCGGTGCTGATGGCCATCACCGTGTTCACCTTCATGGGCTCCTGGAACGACTTCAACGGCCCCCTCATCTATCTGTATGACGCCAACAAGTTCACCCTGTCCCTGGGCCTGTCCTTCTTCAAGGGCCTGTACACCAGCCAGTGGAACCTGCTGATGGCGGCCACGGTGCTGGTGATGCTGCCCATCCTGGTGCTGTTCTTCATGGCGCAGGACCTGATCATCAACGGCATCTCCATCTCCAGCGGCACCAAGGGCTGACGTGTATCCGCGTCTGCCCGGGCCGTGATCGGTCCGGGCAGACAGCCATCCCATCCTGAAAGGATATGACGAAAATGATGCCTGCGCCCGTGGTCACCCGGGGCACGCTGCCCATCACCATCTGCGCCGGCCCGCACGCCAAGCTGATCGGCACCCTGGACGGGACTTTTCCCGATATGGGCCATCACAGCGAACGGGAGATGGCCGGGCTGTGGATGCATCCGATCAAAGTGCTGGACGGGTTCTGGCTGCGCTTCCATGACCTGGACGCGCCCAATGTGGACACCTGGGCCCTGGCGGACGAGTGCGTCCAGGAGCCGGACGGGGACCGCTTCTTTTACCGGCACGGCCTGGGGCACACGCCCGTTGTGATCGAGAGGAGACAGTATTGCCCCTATGACGTGCCCGGGCTCCTGGTGGAATACCTCTTCACCAGCCATTCCGACGCGCCCCGGCACATTGTGATCGACTGGCGCGCCCGCACCGATCTGTACCCCAGCTGGTTCGCCCTGGATACCGGCGCGTATGAGGACGGGCAGGACACGGGGCACTGGGACGGGAGCGATCTGACCTTCACGGCGGAGGACGATAAAAACCCCTGGTGCGTCCTGATCCGGCCGGACAGGCGTCCCGACGCGGTGACGACCGGCGATCTCGCCACGCCCCAGGGCAGCGGCCGGGGCACCTGCCTGTCCCTGATGTATCATGTCCTGATCCCCGCCCGCGGCACCTGGGCCCTCAGGCTCAGGATCACCGGCTCCTTCGAGGGGAAGGATAAGGCGCGGCGGACTCTTGAGGCCCTCACGGACATCGATGCCGCCCGGGAGGCGGACAGGGAGCGCCTCCATAAGACCGCCGCCCTGTCTGTTCTCACCACGGGGGATCCCGCGGTGGACGAGCCCTGGGCCTGGGTCAAGGCTCACAACGACTGGCTCACCGTGGACGCCGGTCCCTTCGGCCGGGGCCAGGCCGCCGGGCTGCCGGAGTATCCCTGGTGGTTTGGCTGCGATACCTGCTACGCCGCCCAGGGCCTCCTGTGCGTGGGGCGCTTCGATCTTGTCAAAGAGACCCTGAAGCTGCTGGCGGACTATTCTTCGCGCGTGAACGGCAATGGCCGCGTGGTGCACGAGATCACGCCCTTCGGGCTGTGCCCCAACCCGGGCAACACCCAGGAGACCGCCCATTTCGTCACCGCCGTATGGCACTTCCACGCCTTCACGGGGGACCGGAAGTTCGTGGAGGAGATGCTCCCCTTCCTGCGGCAGTGCATGGCCTGGCTCGACCGGATGGATGATGACGGGGACATGCTGCCCAGCGGCTACGGCATCATCGAGATCCGGGGCCTGAACGCCGAGATGATCGACACCGCCGCCTACACCGCCCAGGCCTGGGAGTGCTTTGCCGATATGCTGGCCCTGTGCGGCCGGGAGGAAGAGGCCGCGTCCGCCCGGGAAAAGCACCGCCGCGTACGGGAAGCGCTCAACACGGTGCTGTGGGACGACCGGGCCGGCTCCTACTGCGACGCCTGCGCTTCTCCGGAGTTCGTGGCCCGGCGGATGGGGCAGATCCTGAACGATCCGAACCTGAAGATGACCGACGGGGAGCGCCGGGCCTGGGAAAGGTCCCTTGAGCTCGGCCCGGGAGGCCCGGAGGAGAGGGGCTTTATCATCAACCGGAACTGGACCGTGTTCACCCCCATGGAGAGCGGGCAGGCCGATGAGGACAAGGCCCGCCGGGCCCTTGAGAACCCGGACAATGAAGCGCTGTACGGCCCCTGGGGCGTGTATCTGAACGCGGTGGACCGGGAATGGGCCATGACCATCTCCACCGGCTGCGCCGCCGCGGCCCTGGCCCGCTTCGGGTACGCGGACCGGGCCCTGGACCTGATCGAGCGCATGCTCGGGACTTTTTCCAGAGTGAGCCCGGGCATGATCTCCGAGATGAGCCCGGACGGGGGCTGCGCCGTGCAGGGCTGGACGGCCTACGCGCTCTTCGTGCCCGTGGTCCGGTACTTTTTCGGCATCCGGCCCGCGGGGGAGAAGGGCCGCCTCACATTCGCCCCGTCCATGCCCCGGAAATGGACGAAGGCCGCCCTTGACCGGGTGAGGCTCCCCGGCGGATACTTGAGCGTGAGCTTTAAAAGGACACCGGCGGGGGAGGAGTACACCCTGACCGCCGACCATGCCCTGCGGGCGCGGATCCGGAGCCCCCGGGGCCTGAACTGCCCGGAGGAAACATTAGAACTGCTGCCGGGAGTGCCCCGCGCCGTCGTTTTTCGTGGGAAGGATAACGGCTGAAGGAATTTGCCGACATGTGTTCACAAATGATACCGGATGATGATATAGTTTAAGCACCGAACGGACGGAGGGGAAAGCGATGATGCGATATGATCTCGGGCAGGGCGACAGGAAGAACTGGCTGATCGCGGAGGAAAGTTTCGATCCCGCGCATCAGGGAAAGTGCGAGGCGATCTTCTGTCAGGGCAACGGGTACCTGGGCCAGCGGGCCGCCCTGGAGGAGGCTTATGTGGGGCAGACCCGGGACCTGCTGGTGGCCGGCACCTTCGACCGCTTCGACGAGGGCGAGGTGACGGAGCTGCCCAACCTGCCGGACCTCATCCATCTGGAAATGACCATCGACGGCCGGCGCTTTTCCATGACCGACGGCAGGGTGGAAAACTATCGGCGGGTGATGGACTTAAGGACCGGCGAGGTCACCCGCAGCCTTATCTGGCACGCTCCTGAAGGCGGCCGGTTCGATATGGAGTTCCACCGCTTCGTGTCCCTTGAGGAAGAGCATCTGCTGGGCCTCAGGGTCACGGTGACGCCTCTGGACGCCGACGCCGCGGTGCGCCTGGAGAGCGGCATCGACGGCCGGGTCACCAATACCGGCACCTCCCACTTCCACGAGGGGGAAAAGCGCATCTTTGACATGCGCCTGATGCGCATGGTCTCCAGGACCGTCCAGTCAAATGTGACCTGCTGCCTCTTCGCCGCCCACCGGTATCTGATCGACGGCAGGGAGGCTGAGGGCTCCGCGCTGCCCGTGATCGACAGGCGGTACATGGCCATGCGCAGCGAATATACCGTGCCCCGGGGAAAGCCCCTCACGGTGGAAAAGATCTGCTGCGTGACCACGAGCCGGGACAAGGCCTACGCGGCCATGGACGAGGCCGCCGCTGCCGCGAAGGCGGCGGAGGACGGGCAGGCCCTGATGGCGGACGCCCTTCAAAGGGGCTATGATGCCCTTAAGGAAAACAGCCGCCGGGCCTGGAGCGATCTGTGGGACAAGATCGACGTGACCGTGGACACGGACAAGGGGTTCGACCAGCTGCTGCTGCGCTTCGCCCTCTATCACCTGAACATCATGGTCAAGAAGGACGACGAGCGGGTGGGCATCGGCGCCAAGGGCCTCACCGGCGAGGGGTACAAGGGGCACTCCTTCTGGGACACGGAGGTGTTCATCCTGCCCTACTTCATCCTCACGCAGCCGGAAGCGGCCAGGACGCTTCTGGAATACCGCTATCTGGGCCTGCAGGGGGCCCGGCGCAAGGCGGAGGAGAACGGCTTCAGGGGCGCCATGTATCCCTGGGAAGCCGCCTGGATCTCCGACGGGGAAGTGACCCCCCTCTGGGGCGCGGCGGACGTGGTGACGGGCAGGCAGATCCCCATCCTCACCGGCATGATCGAGCAGCATATCACCGCCGACGTGGCCTTCGGCGTCAGGCTGTACCAGGCCGTGACCGGGGACATGGACTTCATGCGGCGCTGCGGATACGAGATCCTTCTGGACACCGCCCGCTTCTGGGTCAGCCGGGTCACCTGGGATGAGGAGCGTCAGGCTTACGTGATCCTGGACGTGATCGGCCCGGACGAGTACAAGGAGCACGTGGACAACAACGCCTACACCAATTACATGGCGGACTATAACCTGGCCCTGGCCCTTGAGGCCATGGACGCGCTGAAGGCGGCGGGGGATGAGACCTGCTCCCGCCTGGATGAGCAGTTCCGCTTTGACGCCCTCCGGGCGGATATCCTCCGGGTGCGCGAGAAGCTGTACCTGCCCCGGCCGGATGAAAACGGCATCGTGCACCAGTTCGACGGGTATATGGATCTCAAGCACATCGACCTGACGCCCTACAAGCAGGCGGGCTCGGTGGGCACTATCTACAACGATTACAACAACGAGCAGATCTCCTCCTTCCAGGTGCACAAGCAGGCGGACACCCTGGTGCTGATGCTGTTCCTGGAGGACCTGTTCGACCCGGACACCAAACGGAAAAACTACGACTTCTACGAGAGCCGCACCCTGCACGACTCCTCCCTGAGCAAGTCCACCCACTGTGTCCTGGCGGCGGACCTGGGCCGGGCGGAGACGGCCTACCGCTTCTTCGAGGGCTGCGGCGGCATCGACCTGGGGCCCAACATGGGCACGTCGGACATGGGGGTCCACACCGCCTCCATGGGCGGCATCTGGCAGGGCGCGGTGTACGGTTTCGGCGGCGTGCGCGTGGTGGAGGACGAGCTGCGTGTGGATCCGAAGCTGCCGGAAAGCTGGCGGTCGGTATCCTTCCCCCTGGTATGGCGGGGGCAGAAGCTCCGCATCACGGCCCGGCAGGACGGCGTGACCGTGGAAAACGGCGGCACCGCCCCCGTCGGGATCACCGTGCGCGGCGTGAAAGTCGATATCGGGCCGGGAGAAACGGCGCGGGTCTGACGCGCCGCGGTATATCAGCCTCAAAAAGAGCCGTGAAGGTCAGTTCCTTCGCGGCCCTTTTTAACGCTCCGGGGGCACGCTCAGAGGCATGTGGCGCAGGGCGGTATGAGCCGTTTGGGTGTTGCGTTCCCGGGCGATCGGGGGTATGATGATGCTGCACAGAGTCGTCAAATTTCCAGGGGAGGGATATGTCATGAAAAAGGTGCTCGCGATGACGCTGCTCCTCGTTCTCCTGGCCGTGCCGGCCGCCGTGTCCGCGGGTAAAAAGGGCGTCACGGTCGACGCGAAAACATTTCCGGACGTCAATTTCCGCGCCTGGGTCCGGTGGGTCGTCTGCGGGGAGAGCGACTTCCTGCCCGATGAGACGCGCCTTGGCATCACGGAATTCGATTTCGACGGGTATCTGGAGGAACTGGGACATTTCGAGACTCTGAAGGGCATCGAGTACTTCCCCAACCTGAAAAAGCTCACGCTGTTCCATGTCGGTCTGAAAAAACTGGACCTGAGCGGGAACCCGAAGCTGGAGTACTTAAAATGCGCGCAGAATGAGCTGACCAGGCTGGACCTGAGCGGCAACCCGAAGCTCAAGTATGTGGACTGCAGGGAAAACCAGCTTCGGGAGCTGGATGTTTCGGGATGTGTCAGCCTGACGGAGCTGAACTGTTCCCGCAACCGGCTGCCCCGGCTCGACGTGTCGAAGAATAAACAGCTGACGGACCTGGACTGCGGCGACAACTGCCTGACGGCGCTGGATATCTCCAAGAACGGGGCGCTGCGGAGGCTGATCTGTTCCGACAACCGGATGACCACCCTGGACCTGAGGACACTGGGCCGTCAGGCCTTTGTGGACTGCAGGAGCAACCACCTGTACCGGATCGATTACGATGAGGACGATCCTCCCGCGGTCCAGGCGGCCCTGAGCTCCTATCCCGTCACCTCCGAGGGCAATAAAGTGGATCTTAAAAAGATCCCCGGCTTCGAGTATGACAAGATGGAGATCCTGCGCGGCGGCACGCTCACCGGCAGCGTCCTCACCCTCGACGAGGAGATCTTTTACTGGGGGCAGACGGTCGCCTACACCCTGCCGATCACCAGGCTCTCCGATGAGTATCTCAGCTTTGAGGTCACGGTGAAGCCGGCGGTTTTGAAGACCGTCACGGTGACCCCGAAAAAGACGGTGTATACCGGCCGCCCGGCGGAGCCCCGGGTGACCGTTAAAGCGAAGCTGTGCGGCAGATACTATCCCCTGGAGGAGGGCGTGGACTATACCCTCGCTTATTCGGACAACGTGGAGGTCGGCACCGGGCATGTGACCGTGACGGGGATCGGCCGTTTCTTCACGGGCACGGTCACGAAGAAATTCACGGTCGCGCCGGTCAGGATCCTGAAGGCGGAGCTCAGCAGGGTCAAAATGCCCTATACCGGGAAAAAGCAGACGCCCGCGCTCACCGTGACCGCCAAAGTGGACGGGGAGACGGTCACCCTGACCGAGGGGAAGGACTACACGGTGACCTGCATGAATAACGTGGACGCCGGGACCGGCAGGGTGACCGTGAAGGGCGTGGGCCGTTTCACGGGCACGATCACCAGGAGATTCACGATCACCCGCGTCAGGCTCGGCAGCGCGTCGGTCAGATCGGCGGTGATCTATACCGGCGGGGAGCAGACGCCCGCGCCTACGGTGAAGGCCTCCGTGAACGGCAAAACGCGTCGGCTCAAAGCGGGGAGGGATTACACCGTCACCTATAAACGCAACGTGGACGCCGGCACCGCGGAGATGACCGTGAAGGGGATCGGCAATTATATCGGCACGATCAAAAAGACCTTCACCGTCAAACCGGTGAAGATCCTGTATGCTGTGCTCGACAGTGACATCCTGCCCTGGACGGGCGAGCCCGTCACGCCCGCGCCCACCGTGACAGCGAAGGTCGGCGGCGAAACGGTCACCCTGGAGGAGGGAAAGGACTATACCGTGGAATACCGCGGCAATATCGACCCGGGCACCGGCCGGGCCGTCATCACCGGGAAGGGGAACTTCACCGGCAGCATCACGAAGACATTCACGATCCTGCCGCCCGCGGCGGAAGAGCCGGACTGAGGGACCCGGCCGGGCAGGCGCGCCGCATAAAAACATCCGGATCTTACAAAACGGTCCGGATGTTTTTTGCCGATATGGCTCCGGAGGGTCATTCGTCGTCCGGGATCATCTTGTGCAGCGCGTTATTTTCCTCCATCTCCGTGATCATGTCGATCCTCACCTGGTGCCGTTCCTCGTAACGCGCGTCCAGATAAGCCTCCACGATCATCTTCGCCATCTCGCTCCCCACCACCCGGGCGCCGAAGCACAGGATGTTGGCGTTGTTGTGCTCCGTGGCCATCTTCGCGGTGTAGGGCTCCGAGCAGCACACGGCCCGGATGCCTTTGATCTTGTTCGCGGCGATCTCCATGCCCGCGCCGGTCCCGCAGATCAGGATGCCCTTTTCGCACGCCCCGCCGGCCACCGCCCGGGCCACCCGTTCGGCGTAGATGGGGTACTGCCGGATCTCGTCACCGGTGAAGCAGCCGAAGTCCTTCACGGTGTACCCTTTGCTCTCCAGCAGCGGGATGATGATCTGCTTGAGCTGATATCCCACATGGTCGTTCCCGATGGCGATGGTCATAAGATCCCTCCTGTTTTGCGGCCGCTCATATAGCGGCCATCAGATCCTTCAGGTATGCGACGGAGACTTTCGGGTCCCTGTCCACGCTCTCTTTCACGGTATCCCGCCAGATATTGAGCCGGTCGGAAAAGCTGCCGTAGGGCCGGGTCATGGCCTCGATCACGATGGTGCCGCGGTAATCGATCTCATGAAGGGCCCGCAGGATGGCCTCAAGATCGATATGGCCGTTCCCGGGCAGCTGCCGGTCGTTCTCGGCGAAGTGGATGTGGCACAGCCTGCTTCCCGCCCGGCGGACGGCCTCGGCGGGATCGGCCTCCTCGATGTTCATATGGAAGGTGTCCAGGTGGAGCCGCACGCCCTCGCTGCCCACGGTGTCGATGAACCGGAGGCCCTCCTCCGCCGTGTTGAGGAGGGGGCACTCGAAGCGGTTGACCATTTCGATCCCCAGGGTGATGCCCGTTTCAGCCGCCCGATCGCCTACGCGCCGCAGGGGCTCCGCGGCGTATTTGAGCTTTTCCTCCCGGGAAAAGGCGATGCCGGCGGGGAAGACCTTTCCCCGCGTCTGAAGGATGCCGCCGATCTTTTTCACGCCCATCCTTTCGGCGAGGACGAGATGGGAAAGAAGATGCTCCGACGCGTTTTCCCGCTCCCCGGGGTCCTCCGAGCAGAAATCGCACCCCGGCGGCAGGGCGTCCGCGAAGGTCAGCTCCATATCCAGGCCCCGGACCAGCGCGGCGAGGCTTCTCTGGCGCGCCACCGGCAGGGCTGAGACCGTCAGGGCGGACATCTCGATGCACCCCGCCCCGGCTTCTTTCGCCCGGCGGGCGTAGTCCTCCCACAGGAGCTCTTCCGTGTCCACGAAATATCCGTAGTAGACGCCTATG
>CADCQZ010000119.1 GCA_902803675.1 uncultured Eubacteriales bacterium | reverse complement strand
TCAGCCATCTTCTCGGCCACTTCGGCCACGGCGTCCGCCAGGATCTCTTCGATGGAGCCGTCGTTGAAGCGCACGCGCTCAAAGGCGGTATCGAAGGCGGCCACGGCGGGGTTGCCCAGCTTGCCGCGCAGGCCCACGGGCTGGATGGCGTAGTTCAGGCTGTCCAGGATGCCCTGGTTGTTCTCGCCGTAATCGGCCTTCATGGCCTCCAGCAGGGAGTCCACGGTGGGCAGGGCGGCGGTGTACTGGAAGCGCAGCTCGGAGCACTCGGTGCCGGTCAGGGCCTTGATGGCTTCCCAGGCGGCCTCGGGGTTCTTGCAGTTGCTGCTGATGGCGAAAGCGGAAGCGCACAGGTAGCCCTGATGGTTGCCGGGGATCACGCAGGTGCCGTAGTTCACGCCCGCGTTCTCGAAGGTGCCCTTGTCCCAGGCGCCGGAGATGGTCATGGCCAGCTTGCCGTTGATGAACATGGCACTGGTGCCGCCGAAGGTGTCCTGATCGGCAGCGTCGGGAGAGATGCGGTCATCACCGGTGGAGAAGCCGGCGTATTCCACCAGCGCGGCGGCGAATTCGGGGCTGTTCAGATAGCCTTCCACGGTGGTGCATTCCGGATCGACGATGTCCAGGCCCTTGGAGGTGAAGTAGCTCAGGGCGGCGTAGGTCCAGGACTGGGCGTTGAAGCCGAAGGAATCGTAGCCGTTGTCGCCCTTGACGGTCAGCTGCTTCGCGGCGGCGATGGCGTCGTCCCAGGTCCAGTCAGCGGTGGGATAGGCCACGCCGTTGCGGTCGAACACGTCCTTGTTGTAGAACAGGCACAGGGGGTTGTAGTCGCGCACCAGGTAGTACTGGTCGCCGCCGATGTTGCCGAAGTTGTAGATCGCTTCGTTCATCTCGTTGTTCCAGGTGGTGTCGGCCGCGATCATGTCATTGAGGGACAGGGGCATGCTGGCACCCACCCACTTGTAGAAGTCGCCCTCGCCGGAAGCGAAGATGTCGTAGCCCTCACCGGAGGAGAAGGAGGTGAGCAGCCTGTCGCCGTAGCCGTCGCCGGGCACGATGTCGGCCTTGATCTCGATGTCGTCATGCTCCGCGTTGAACTTCTCGATCATCATCAGTTCAGCCTTGGAAGAGTCGGTGTCGCCCCACCAGGTCACTTTGATCACGGTCTTCTCCGCGAAGGAGACGGCGGTGAAGCTCAGCACCATGCACAGGATCAGGGCCAGGGCAAGCAGTTTCTTCATGATAGTTTCCTCCTAAAAGATTTTTATCGCAAAAACGTTTTTGCAGACGGTCAAAAAAACATCCGCTCACGTTTTTGTGCCGTTCATCGGGGCCGTCAGCCGGCGCCGTTCCGCTCCCGGAAGCTCCCCCGCAGGATCAGCCGGTGGGGCAGCATGTAGTGCCCGCCGACACCGCTGCCCATCAGAAGGCCGTGGAGCATGCGGGCCGCCTCCCGGCCCATCTGGCACATGTCCTGCTGCACGGTGGACAGCGCGGGCTGGCACATATCCCCCAGGTACAGCCCGTCAAAGCCGATCACCGACGCGTCATCGGGGATGCTGAGCCCCGCGTCCTTCATGGCCTGCATGGCGCCCAGGGCCATCAGGTCGCTCAGGCAGAACACCGCGTCGGGCCTCGCGCCGGAGGCAAGATACTCGCTCATGACGCGGCGGGCCTCTTCCTGGCTGAACCGGCCGGGGAGCACATCCGCGTCCTTCAGGTCGTACCCCGCCTCGAAACAGGCGTCCCTCACACCGGCCATGCGCACGTGGCTCACGTCGGCTTCCGGCGTGCCGGTCACCACCGCCAGGCGCTGATGCCCGCTTTGGAGCAGGGCCCTGACAGCGTCCGCCGCCGCGGCCCTGTTGTCGATAGACACCCAGCCGCTGCGTTCCGCGTCCACGGGGAAGTCGATGGCCACCGTGGGGATGCCGGACTTGATCAGTTCCCGGAAATAGTGGTCGTCCGTGCGGATGCCGCACAGGATCGTGCCGGCAATGGAGTGCCGGGTGCAGAAGTCGATATAGCTCTCCCGGCTCTGCATATAGGAGTCGGTAGCGTACATGGCCATCTCCAGATCCATCTCCCGGGTGTATCCCAGCACGCCCCGGAGCATCTGGAAGGCGTGGACGTCCTTGTCGTCCCCTTCCAGGATGCCGGAAATGATCAGGCCGATATTGTGCACGTTTTTGCCCGCCAGGTTGCGGGCGCTGATATTGGGCCGGTAGCCCAGCTCCACCGCCGCGTCGCGGATGCGCTGCCGGGTCTCGGGCCGGATATCCTGATAATTATTGAACGCGCGGGACACCGTACCCACGGCGACGCCGGCCTTGCGGGCCACATCCTGTATCGTCGCTCCCACGGTGTTTTCGCCCCCTTCGGTCAGGTCCCGGCAGTGCCCGTCGCAGTGTTACAAAAACGCTTTTGTGATCTTTCGCCCTCATTATATGCGCGCCGTCAGGGATTGTCAAGCGGTTTTTTGTCATATTCGGAAAAATTTTGGCGATTATTTTCTTCCGCTTGGGCCGCATCTCCACAGGCCACGCGGCGTGGACGATTGGCGGAACGACGGAAAAGGCATGATTTGCGAAAACGTTTTTGGTATTTGCCGTTCTGCAGCGTGATCCGGAGCGATCAGGTAAAGGCGATAATGTGATATCTTGCCTGGATCGTCGCTTCCTTTCCTGCGCTGTCCGGTGTGCCTCAGTTGAGATCCCAGGCAAAAGGCTGAGCCTTTTGCAGTTATGATCGCCAAGGCGAACTATGAGTTATGAATTGCTTCGCGTTTGTTTGAGCCGCTGCACGGCGTTGAAGATGTTGCGATCATATCATAACTCTCGCCGCAGGCGAGATCATCACGTCCGGCTTCAGCCGGATCCATAACTCTTAACTGAGCTTATTTCCCATCACCCGCACAATGAATCATGCCACAGAACATTTCCCTCGCGTACGGATCCGCTCGGGATGACGCGTTTTGGTGCGGGGCAGCCCGCGATGAGCATTGCCGCGGCATGTCACAGGAATGACCTCATCCGTCAGGCTCGTGCCTGACACCTGTCTCACTCCGTTCGGGCAGCCTCATCATTGTCGTCCAACAATGTTGATCCATTTGGACTCTGTGATTCGGCACACTTTCGATCCGCTGTTTCCGCCACCGGCGGCGCTCATCTCTGTGCCCAGTGGGGAAGCAGCCTTCCCTCCGTGGAGGCCGACACGGGCCGACGCAGGGCCGACACTTTTTTGATGTGTCGACCCGGCTTCAGCCCTTGCGGCACAAGGCTTTCTAAGGGTTCGGGCCGACAGGGCCGACACTTTTGTATAAAACTGTATGATCATCATATCGGTATCGTGAGCCGCGGCCGGTATGTGTATGTACGGTAAAAGGCCGCAAAAAGTGTCGGCCCTGTCGGCCCTAATGCCCAAACCCGTTGATATACAAGGCTTCTGACAGGGTCGACACGTCGTGTGACTGTCGGCCCGTCGTCGGCCCTGTGTCGGCCTTGAGCAAAT
>CADCQZ010000118.1 GCA_902803675.1 uncultured Eubacteriales bacterium | reverse complement strand
GGCCGTCGGCGAGCAGGGCCTCCTGGGGGCCTTCACCGGCGGCGTCACCGCCACGGCCGGGGGCATCGCCGCGGCGATCCTCTTCGGGTATCTCTTCGCCCTGCTGGCCCGGCCGAAGACGAAGATGTGAGCAATCAAAAAAGCCCTGGACATCAGGGCTTTTCGTTTTTCAATATCAGATCCTTTTATTCCGCCTTGACGGAAGCGGCCTTCTTCTGCTTGCGGGCGTCCATGATGTATGGGGTGACGATCGAAGCGATCATGAGCACCAGCAGTGTGATGCAGATGGGCCGGGTCAGCATGGACAGGAGGGTGGTGCTCAGGGAATTCCCGTTGAGCAGCAGGGCCTGAGACAACCCCTGTTCCGCGATGGGCCCCAGGATGAGACCGAGAACGATGGGCACCACGTTGTACTTGTAGAGCTTGAGCACATAGCCGACGACGCCGAAGATCAGCATGACCAACACGTCCCTGGCATTGCCGCGAACGGCGTAGGTGCCCATGACGCTCAGCGCCAGCACGAAGGCGCTCAGGATGTTCTTCGGCGTCAGGGTGACCTTGGCAAAATGCTTGGCGCCGAACATGCCGATGATCAGCATCAGCAGGTTCGCCAGGAACAAAGCGCAGATGAAGGGGTAGGTCACCGCCCGCTCGGTGGTGAACAGACCGTATCCGGGAGTCAGACCGTGGATGGTCAGCGCGGAGAGCATCACCGCCGTGGTGGCGTTGCCGGGCACGCCCAGCGTCAGCGTGGGGATCAGCGTGCCGCCGGTAACGGCGTTGTTGGCCGCCTCACAGCAGGCCACGCCCTCCCGCGCGCCGTGGCCGAAATCCTCCTCCTTGCTGAAGGCGCGGCCCACGTTATGGGATACATAGGAAGCCACGTCGCCGCCGGTGCCGGGGATGATGCCCACCACGACGCCGATGACGGCGGAGCGCAGGTAGGTCACCGGGTAGCGTACCAGATCCTTCCAGGAGATCTTCGCCTCCCGGAACTGGGCGATCATGTCCTTGTCCGCCAGCTTGACGGGGTCCTTCAGCGTGGAGAATATCTGTGATACGCTGAACAGGCCGATGACCGTGGGGATCATGGTGATGCCGCCCATGAGGTAGGTGTTTTTGAAGGTGAACCGGGGAGAACCCAGCATGGGATCCATGCCGATGCAGGCCACTACCAGGCCCACGCAGCCCATCATCAGGCCCTTGATCACGTCCTTCGTGGACAGGGAAGCGATGATGGTGAGGCCGAACAGGGCCATCATGAACCGTTCCTGGGGGCCGAACTGAAAAGCGAATCGGGCCAGCGGCGGGGCCAGGAAGATGAGGGCCAGCACGCTGATGATGCCGCCCCAGAAGGAGGCGACGGAGGCCTCCACCAGGGCGCCGTGGGCCTTGCCCTTCTGCGTCATGGCATGGCCGTCCATGGCCGTGGCCGCGGCGGCGCTGGTGCCCGGCGTATTGATGAGGATGGCGGAGATGGAGCCGCCGAACATGGAACCGCAGTAGATGGCGCCCAGGAACACCAGGGCGGAGGCCGGTTCCATGGTATAGGTCAGCGGGATCAGCACGGCGATGCCCATGGTGGGCGTGAACCCGGGCAGGGCGCCTACGGTGATGCCGATGACGGTGCCGATCAGGGCAAAGAGCAGGTTGATGGGCGAGAACGCCACCAGGATGTAGTTCAGGATCTCAGACATGGCCGCGCGCCTCCTATATCAATAGTCCCTTGGGGAAGTGGACGCCCAGCAGGGCGAACAGCCCGTAGATCAGCCCGGAAAAGATCAGGGTGACGATCACGTCCCGAACGATGTGCTTCCTGTCTTTGACCGGCTCGAACACCAGCACCAGGATGCAGGTGGCCGTGAAGGAGGAGACCAGATAGCCGATCCGCGGGATGCAGAACATCCAGCAGGCGGCTACGGCCAGCAGGATCAGAGAATTGAGCAGTTGCTTCTTGTTGAGAGGGAACACCCCTTCCCTGTCCTTCTCTTTGGTCCACTTGATACCGGCGATGAGGGCGTTGGCCAGGGAAAGCACTATGCCCACGATACAGATCAGCTTGGGCCAATAGGCGGCGCTCTGCTTCAGGGTCTGAGCCTGCCAGAAGAAGAAGGCGAAAAAGGCCATAACCACGAGGCTGCTGATGAAGTTGCGTTTGTTCATGTGTTCACCTCATACTCAGTGTGGGATAGATACGGCCGTCCCGCCTCCGGTTCGGGAAGCGGGACGGAGAAACAGCGCGTCAGTTGGCGAGGCTCTTCAGCACGGGAATGATGTTCTTGGTGGTGTTCTGGCAGACGTAGGTGAAGTCGGCGGAATTGAGATAGGCATAGCCGAAGTTTGCTTCCGCGGCCTTGGCCTGGAATTCGGGATCGCTCAGCGTCGCAGCCACGGCGGCGTCGAAGGCGGCCACGATCTCAGGATCCACGCCCTTCATGTAGTAGAAGCCGGCGAAGGTGTCCGTGGCATAGCCGGGATAGCCCAGCTCCTCCAGCGTGGGGATATCGGTGAAGCCCTCGGTGGTGGACTTGGTGCCCAGGTTCACCAGGACCCTGTAGTCGGTGCGGCCCACCAGATCGGGCTCGCTGACCGCGTGGCCCATGACGTGGCCGCCCATGACGGCGGTGTAGCAGTCAGCGGTGCCGCCGGTGAAGGGCACGCTCAGAGCGTCCAGCCCCTCGCCGTTGAGAAAAGCCGCAAAGGCCAGATGGGCGATGCCGCCGTTGCCGGCGTTGGCGTAGGTGAACTTGCCGGGGTTGTTCTTGATGTACTCCAGCAGGCCCTTGCCGTCGGTGATCTCCTGGTTATTGGCGGATACGGCCAGATAGAAGGGCGAGGAGGAAGTCTGCGCAACGGGGATAAGGTCGTCCAGGGTGTACTGGGTGTCGCCGCCGGCGGGCTTATAGACGGTGGGGGTGGGCAGGCTGAAGAGGATGTTGGTGCCGTCCGCCTTCTGGGTGAGGAAGTCCGTGGTGCCGATGACGCCGGAAGCGCCGCCCGCGTTGACCACGATGATGTTGGCGCCAAGATGCTTCTCCAGATAGGGCTGGATGAAGCGGATCTGGTTGTCGGTGTTACTGCCCGCATTGAAGGGCACGGTGACGGTGACGGTGCCGGAGAACTTGTAAGGCTCCTTCTGCGCGGTTTCGGTCTTGGTCTCGGCGGGAGCGGTCGTTTCAGCCGTCTTGCTGCCGCAGGCGGCGAAGGACAGGAACAGGGCAACGGCCAGGATCAGAGCAACTACCTTTTTCATTTCTTTTTCCTCCGTGTTATATTTTTTTATTTGTTATCGTCGTCGGTATAGCGCTTGCGAAACAGTTTCTTGATCTCAGAGATGGGGGCGTCCTTTTCGATCAGCTCCCGCATGATCTCCTCGTCCGGCAGGATCTGACGGCACTTTTCCAACACGTAGGCCGCGTGCTGCGGCGGCACGGCGCAGATGCCGGAATCGTCAGCGATGATGAGGTCGCCGGGATTGATCTGGATGCCACACAGGACCACCGGTCCGTTGATCTCCATGGCCTCGATCCGGCATTTGCCGGTCTTGGGCGTAGCGCCCCGGCACCAGGTGGGCACGCCGTACTTGCGGATCTCGCCCACGTCCCGGACCGCGCCGTCGATGACCACGCCTTCCAAACCGCGGATCTTGGCGGAAACGAAGGACTGTCCTCCCATGCTGCTCATCTCGGTCATGCCGCCGGCGTCGCCCACCAGCACGTCGCCGGGCTCCGCCAGATAGTTCACTTCCCGGGAGGCCATCTTGATGAAGTCGTGATCCCGAAGGCCCTGGGTGGTGGTCTTCTCGATGGGGATGCTGCGCAGCGTCACCGCCGTGCCCACGATCAGATGACCCGGCTCGATGGGCCGAAGCACGTTGGCGGGGATGACCTTGTTATAGCCCAGAGCGTCCAGGATGTCGCTCACCGTGCCGGTAAGGTCGTCTTCCAGCGCCTTGAATCCGTCTACGATCTCCTTGGGGACCCGAGGGAACTTGATCTTTTTGATGTTTTCTTTGTCGATCACGCCCCAAATGCGGCCGGCCGCTTTGTATTCTTCATATTCCGCGGCTACGATTGGATCCATCATGATCTCGTCCTCCTTCTGCTCTGTCTTATTTGTATCTGGCGCGGAACAGGGGCCGCAGCTCAGAAATGGGCGCCTTGGTCTCGATGAGCTTGCGCATGCGCTCCTCGGAGGCGGCGATCTTCAGGCACTCCTGCAGCACGGGTTCGGCCAGCTCGTAGGGCACGATGCACACGCCGGAATCGTCCGCCACCATGAGGTCGCCGGGGATGACCAGCTTGCCGCAGAGGGTCACGGGGCCGTTCATCTCCACGCACTCCATGCGGTACTTGCCGGTGATCTGGGTGGTTCCTACGCTGAACACGGGGTAGCCCATCTCGCGGATGGAGGAAACGTCCCGGCAGCAGCCGTTGACGATGTTGCCCGCGAAGCCGCAGCTCTTGCCCACGGTGCAGCTCTGACCGCCCATGTTGCTCACTTCCAGGTTCCCGCCGAAGTCGGACACCAGCACGTCGCCGGGCTCGCCGATGTAGTAGATGTCCCGGGTGGACATGGCGATGAAGTCGTGATCGTGGGCGCCCTGGGTAGGCGTCTTGCGGACGGGGATGTTGCGGATCGTCACCGCCGGGCCGCAGATCTTGCTGCCGGGGATGACGGGTTTCAAATAGGACGTGGGGATAGCGCCGTCGATGCCCAGGCCGTCCAGCACGTCGGAAACGGTGGTGGACATATCTTCCATGGAGAGATACCCGTCGATGATCTCCTTGCTCACCCGGGGAAACTTGATCTTGGTGATCCGCTCCCGGGGCACCAGACCCCAGATGCGGCCCGCGGCGTCGTACTCAGCATAGTCCTTGTCCCGCTGGGCACGAAGCTTCGCGACTTCCTCGTTATACTTTTCAACCTGACTGAGATCCATTGT
>CADCQZ010000117.1 GCA_902803675.1 uncultured Eubacteriales bacterium | reverse complement strand
GGGATACGGCACAGCTGACGGTGCTGGAGGCTGAAAAGAACGGAGCGTGGCAGATCACCGGGCAGAATGATACCATTCCCGTTTCCACCATTACCGACGCTGAGCTGTTAATAACATCGCAGACCGATCCCGGCGGAGACTGGATCAAACTGGAGCTGGATAAATATATCCCTTCATACATTTTCGGGGTGCCGAGAACTGCGATCAGCTATTTCTCGCTGGACTTTCAGCGGTCACAAACGGGTGAATGGGTCCTGTGTATGGTGTGCGACGTTCCTTTTGATCAGGCCCGGGAGGGCCGCTGCCCCTATCACCTGCTGTATTGTTCTGATGGCATCTGGGAATACAGGTTTTATGAGGAGATCACGGATGGAAACGGATGGTGGGAAAGGAGCGAAATCATCCTGAGGAAACCCATACCCGCGGAGGAAATGCCCCCGTCCATGGAGCTGTCTCGGTTTGATTATCCCTCGTTCCTGCCTTTTCTGCGTTCGCTGGCCCCCGAGGAGTACGAACACGCGCCCACCGTACCCCCGTTGGCTGCTCCGGCACCTGATCCCGATGTCCCTGCCGAAAAATCACCGGGTAATGTATATTATAACCCTTATGGCGGGAGATACTTCCACGTGAACCCTGAATGCTCCTCCGTAAGTCCAAAATACTTTCCCCTGACAGCGATTACCATGGACGATATAAGCAGCGGAAAATCAAACCTGCTGCCCTGCCCGTATTGCACTTTGCAGGACAGAGTGACACCTAGCCCCGTACCGATAATGGCACCGTCGGGAACGAATGTGGGAAAAAGCATCCTGAGGGCTGCGGCACCAGCCTACGGAGATAACGGTCTCACGACCCTCATGATTTTGATGAACACCCCGGAACGTCAAGCATTCATTCTGGAATCATTCCCGCCATACTGCTATCTGGACGCGGACCATGACAGGGACGTGATCCGGATATTCTGGTACCCGGAAATGAACGTCGATCAGGAAACAGCGCAGGAGCCCTATGGGGAAAGGTGGGCCATGACCTTTGAATTCATTGAAAACACATGGCAGTTGACTTCCGCCACGAACGGCCGGGACTGGACGGCACGTGCAGAGCATAACGTGTATACCTTCGATGACTATCATGATCACAGCGGGGTCTGGTTATGGTCGGCAGCTTTTGAGACCCGCCTGACGGAATTCGATTATGCCGGACTTAAAGACTTGGTCGAAATGTACAGCGAAGCAATGCCGGACAGACCGTCCCTGCGCTGAAATGCTGGCCACGGAAATATCGGGGACGGATCTGTTTGACCATATCTCCTCAAAAATGATGTACACCCATTAACTGGACCGGTATGGGAAAGAGTTAGTGGGGATGTGATATCATATGCATAGGATGGGGGGAGATCCCATGCCGATAAAGCGCTTCCCATGTCAGGGACGGTTTTGATCAGGCAGGAGGAAGTGGAAAGCCATCGTCAATAGTATTTCCATGATCATGCCCCGGCGGGAGCCGCCGCGATCTTAAGATCCCGCCGCGAAAAAAAAGGAACTGCCTTTTTAGACAGCTCCTTTGGACTTGCCCTGGCCGGGCTTTAAAGATCAGTCGTCGTCTTCCACGGGGTGGAACCCATCCTCATCGGGGAAGAGGGGCTTGCCGCAGTTCGGGCACTCCAGGTCCTCGCTCAGGTCGATCAGGTCGGTATCCAGGGGGATCTCCTCACCGCAGTGGGGGCACACGTAGGTGACGGTGCCGTCGTCCTCCTCGTCGTCCTCATCCTCATCCTCTTCCTCATCATCGTAGAGGATGTCTTCCACGTCGCTCAGGTCGCTGTCGATGGCGTCCACGAAATCGTCCAGCTCCTCATGCTTGCGGGCCAGCAGATCGATCTCCTCGCTGACGCTCTGCAGCAGTTCCGCGATCGCGGCGAACACCTTGGACTCCTTGCCGTCCATGTTCAGGCCTTCCAGCAGCCCTTTCAGGTGGGCGACCTTTTCACTTAACAGGCTCATAATACACCTCCGTCAAAGTTGGTCACGATCACGCGCGGGACAGGTACTCGCCGTTGCGGGTGTCGATCTTGATCATGTCGCCGATGTTGATGAACAGGGGCACCATCAGCTCATAGCCGGTCTCCACCGTGGCGGGCTTGAAGGTGTTGGAGGCGGTGTCGCCCTTGAAGCCGGGCTCCGTCTTGGTCACTTCCAGCTCCACGAAGTTGGGCGCTTCCACGGAGAAGGGGTTGCCCTTGAAGTAGCGGATGATCACGTTGGTGTTTTCCTTCACGAAGGGGATGGCGTCTTCCACAGCGCCCTTGCTCAGGGGCATCTGCTCATAGGTCTCCGGATCCATGAAGTAGTACAGGTCGCCGTCGTTGTACAGGTACTGCATCTCCTTGGTCTCGATGATGGCGCGGGGCATTTTGTCCGTGGGGTTGAAGGTGCGCTCCACCACGGCGCCGGTCATCACGTTCTTGATCTTGGTCCTGACGAAGGCCGCGCCTTTGCCGGGCTTGACGTGCTGGAAATCAACGATGTTCCACACGCCGCCGTCCCATTCGATGGTGATGCCTTTTTTAAAGTCTCCAGCTGTAATCATACGATCTCCTCCATTGATATATTGATTTGTTATTGGTTCACAGTTTGATCAGGTTTTTCTCGAAGACCACCAGGGGCTCATAGCCGTCCTCGGTGATCACGCAGGTGTTCTCGATGCGCACGCCGCCCAGGCCGGGCACGTAGATGCCGGGTTCCACGGTGACGATGTTCCCGGGCTCCAGGATGGCTTCGGACGTGTAGCTCAGCCGGGGCTCCTCGTGGATGTCGATGCCCACGCCGTGGCCCAGGCCGTGGCCGAAGCGGCCGGCATAGCCCGCGTCATCGATGATCTTCCTGGCGTGGGCGTCCACTTCCAGGCAGCTTGCGCCGGGACGGAGCATCTTTTCGCACTCCTCCTGGGCGCGCAGCACGGTCTCATAGATGCGCAGCATGTCTTTGGAGGGCTCCCCGAAGGCGATGGTGCGGGTCATGTCCGCGTCATAGCCGGCCTTGCGGGCGCCGAAGTCCAGCGTCAGCATCTCGCCCTCGCGGATCACCCGGTCGCCCGGGACCGCGTGGGGCAGGCTGCCGTGCTCGCCGGCGGCGGAGATGGTGCTGAAGGCCAGGCCGTCCGCGCCCAAAGCGAGCATGCGGTAGTCCAGCAGGAGCTGCACTTCCTTTTCCGTCATGCCCGCGTGGATCTCGGGCAGGATGGCGTTCAGGGCGTCGCAGGAGATCCGGCAGGCTTCCCGGATCAGGGCGACTTCGCCCGCGTCCTTGACGCGGCGCATCGTTTCCGGCACCCCGTCAAGGGGCTCCAGGGCGATGCCGGGAAGGTGCTTTTCGAGAGCCCGGTACGCGCTGACGGTGACCTCGTCGTCCTCGAACTTCACGGTGTCCGCGCCGTTGGCCCTGAAGAACTCAAAGGCCAGGTCCTCATGCCGCGTGCCTTTTTGGGTCATCAGTACTTCGGCTTCGGGGCACTGGTTCTCCGCCTGCTCCGTGTAGCGGAAATCCGTGATGATGGCCGCTTTCCCGTTGGCGAAGGCCACGGCGCCCTCGCCGGTATAACCGGTCAGGTAGAACATGTTGGAGGGCTTGGTGATATACGCCCCCCGGCCGCTGCTGAGGCCCGCGGCCCGGCAGAAAGCGCTGATCCTGCTCATGAAACACCTCCCAATATCGGTGGTCCCGCGGCTCCCCGGCCCCGAAAACGCGCTCAGAGCGCCCTCGGGCCGGGCCCGCCGCGGCTATTGTAACATAAAATCGCGTCCGTGGCTATACCTTTGCGACGGTCAGCACGGCCTTCTCGCCGTTGATGCTCCATTCCTGGCTGCCGTCCCCGGCCCCGGCGCCGTCAAGGTCCATCTCCACAGCCAGCACGCTGGCCTTGATCATATCCTCGTAGGCCTTGAGGGCGCCGGCGAGTTTCTCGCCGCAGGCGACGCGCACGCTGATCCTGTCGGTCACCTCGAAGCCCAGGTCCTTGCGCATGGTCTGCAGCTTGCTGATCACCTCGCGGGCGAAGCCCTCCCGGATCAGGTCGTCGGTCAGGCGGGTGTCCAGGGCCACGGTGAGGTCGCCCTGGGACTGGCTCACCAGGCCTTCCTTCTGCACGGGCTCGGTGAGCACGTCGTCCTTGCTCAGCACGATCTCACTGCCGTCCACGTCGAAGGTGAGCTTATCGCCCCGGCTGAAGAGCGCCACCACCTCGGTGCCGTTCATTTTGCTCAGGGCCTGGCCGATCTTCCCCAGCAGCTTGCCGTAGCGCGGGCCCAGGGTGCGCATCTGGGGCTTGAGCCGGTAGTCCGTCAGGGAGGCGTCGGAGGTGATGAACTCCACGGATTTGACGTTGAGCTCGTCCTTCGCCTGGGCGGCGTATTCCTCGGAGAAGGCGGCGCCCTTGACGTACAGGGCGGTCAGGGGCTGGCGCACCTTCAGGTTGGCGGCGCTGCGGCAGGCGCGGCCCAGCTGCACGGCCTTGATCAGGGCGTCCATCTGCTCTTCCATCTCGGGCCGGATGTATTTCTCGTCACAGACGGGGAAGTCCGTCAGGTGGACGCTCTCGGGCATATCGTCCCGGGTGGAGAGCACCAGGTTCTGATACATGCTCTCGGCCATGAAGGGCACGAAGGGCGCGATCAGGCGGCACAGCGTCTCCAGCACGTGATACAGCGTGGCGAAGGCGGCTTCCTTGTCGCCGGCCATGCCCTTGCCCCAGAAGCGCTCGCGGCCGCGGCGCACATACCAGTTGCTC
>CADCQZ010000116.1 GCA_902803675.1 uncultured Eubacteriales bacterium | reverse complement strand
TTTCGTAGCCGCCCGCCTGCTTGCCTTCGGTGGAGAGCACGTCCATGAGCTCCTCATCCAGCATGGTGCGGAAAAACCCGCTCGTCTCGGGAGAGAGCTCGTCATAGAACTTTCTCCCCTGCTCCAGGAGTTCCCACGCCGTGCCCACCGGGCGCGGATTGCCGCTGCGGAACTCCACCGACTGGTCCGCGAAGGAGAGCGGATACGGCCTGCCGATCCTTTTCGCCTGTGCCCGCATGACCTGATCCGCGACGGGGACGAGGTACTTCCTCACGGCCGCGCGGAACTTTTCCACATCTTCCTTCGTGTAGCAGTTGCGCTCCATGCGGTAGTAGCCCAGCCGCGTATAACCGCCGTAGCCGAGCTTTTTCCCCATCGAATCGCGCAGCTTCACCAGCTCGTCATAGATGCTGTCCAGCTTCGCCTGCTGGTCCCTGTACCATTGCCCTTTGGCTTTCCACGCGGCCAGGCGGCGCGCGTCGTCCGGGTCATCCTGGAAAGGCTCCATCTGGGAGAGCGTATACACGCCGCCCTCGAAGGGGATCTGCGCCGAGGCGATCAGATCGTCATATTCGCTGACGAGCTCGTTCTCCCGCTGCAGGTCCTCGATGATCTCGGGAGAGAAGGTCTTCTTTTCCATCTCGGCCTTGACGAACATGAGATCGCCGTATTCCGCCTCGAAGTCCCCGCGGAAGGGGCTCTCCACGAGCGCCTTGATCCATTCCTGCTCGTATTCCTCGATCTCGGGCAGGTTCTCGTCCCAGAAATCTTTTTCCGCGTTATAGAACTCATCCCGCGTGTCGATCGACTGGCGGATGTAGGCGAGCATGATCATAGTGTTTTCCTTCTTGTATTCCTCCTGATACGCGAGGAATACCGCGCGCGCTTCCTCCCAGCTCGGGGCGGTCCTCAGTTTTTCGGTGTATTCCGCGGACCATTTCTTGATCTTCTCGGGATCGGGCCTTACATAAGTCATTTCTGAAAATTTCATAACAGTTCTCCTTTACGCAAAACTTGTTTTTTTACCGCAGCGCGCCTGTCACAGTTTCCTGCAGGTGTGACCGCCGAACATCAGGCAGCCGTCGCCGAAGGTCACCTTCAGCATGCCGCGCTTCCGGCCGAATTCGTTCCCGCTGACGGGATAGAGCCGGAACTCCACTCTGCCCTGATCGGTGTAGTCATCTCCGCTCAGGACCGCCCCGGCCCAGAGCTCACCGTCCCGCATGAAGATCTCGTCGATGATGAATTCCTCGCCTTCGGGATGCTCGTATTTCCCGCAGAAGCTGTCCCATTTCGACTTGTCGGGGTCCTTTACCGCGATATCCTCGATGGATACGACCGGTTCGGCCTCTTCGCCCCGGACGACCGCCCGCATGCCGTCCCAGAAGCGCGCGAAGGCCCTGATGTCCCTGAATTCGCGGCAGCACAGGAGGACGAGCGTCCTGTCCTCATCGACAAAATGCTCAAAGTACGTTTCAAGGCCGGGCATGCCGCCCGAGTGGCTGACGATCAGGCCGTGCTCGGCGTCCTTCGCGATGCCCCAGCCGAAGCCGTAGCCCTCACCGTCCTCGTCGGTATATTCCTCACCGCTTTTCAGCTTCACCGGCGTGTACATGATCTTCTGCTCCTCACGGGTGAGCACCTTCTCTTCCCGCAGCGCCCTGTCCCAGGCGAGCATGTCAAAGACGGTGGTGTACAGGTAATCGCAGCCGTTCAGGCCGTCCGAGCCGACCACGTAGGGAGCCGTGGACTTTGAAGCATCCGAAGGCACCCAGCTGTCACCCTCCAGGACCATGTTGCGGGCGAAGCGGTCGGAAGGCCGTCCGTCTCTGCGGGTGTGGTAGATGCCCGAGTCCTTCATGCCTGCCGGCTCGAAGATCTTCTTTTTGAGGAGATCCTCGAAGGGGACGCCGGAGAGCTTTTCCGCCAGGTTCGCCAGCAGGCAGTATCCGACGTCGGTATAACTGAACGTTTCTCCCGGGGCATGGGAGGCTTCTTCCCCGCTGTCCCGGATGAAGCGGAGGATCTCACTGCAGGGTGGGATCCTCTTTTCCTTTTCCCAGGCGGGACAGACCCAGGTGCCGGTCTCGAGATCGTCGGGCATGCCGCTGGTATGGGTCAGAAGATGCCGGACCGTCACGCCCGGGTAGGGATAATCGGGGAAGTATTTTACGTACTCATCGTCAAGCGCCAGCTTCCCTTCCCTTCTAAGCAGCATGACCGCCGCCGCCGTGAACATCTTGGTGACCGAGGCCATCTCAAAGATGGTGTCTTCCCGCATGGGGAGTTTATCCTCCGCGTCGCGGAAGCCGAAGGCTCCCTTCGACACGATCGCGCCGTTCTCGGCGAAGAGCCAGGTGCCGTTGAAGCTGCCTTTTTCGTACGCGTCCCGGGCAAGCTTTTCCATCATCGCATGCTTATCCATGATCATCGATCCTCCGTTTTCAAACTGTTTTTCATTCCTTACCGGCGAACGCGGGCATAATAATACCGCGGGAAGCAGCTCCTTTCTGTGGCTGCGTCCCGCGGGCCCACGATCAGAAGTTACTTGAAACGGTACACTCAACAAAGGGACCGCGCGTCCCCGAATGATATGCACCTGTATTCGGCTGTCAGCGGTTTTCCTGCCTGATGTCCATCGGTTTACGGTCCTTTCCTTGATCCTGACAAAAGTATACCTGTTTTTGTCCCCAAAGGCAAGCCCCGGAACAAAAAACACATGCGCCCACGGATCCCGTTTCCTCTCGGGATCATGCCGCCGGTCACAAAAAAGTTCGTACTTACAGGATCGGCTGTGTCATGATATGATATCAGTGCCGCGGGGAAAAGCGGCAGGGAGTGATGATCATGGAAAAGAAGCTGAGAGAACTCAAAGAACGCATCCGGGAGGCCGACGCCGTCCTCATCGGCGCGGGCGCGGGCCTTTCCACCGCCGCGGGATTTATCTACAGCGGCGAACGGTTCGACCGGTATTTCGGCGATTTCGGCCGCAGGTACGGTTTTCACGACATGTATTCCGGCGGGTTTTACCCCTATGAGGCCCCGGAGACGTTCTGGGCCTACTGGAGCCGGTATATCTGGATCAACCGGTATCAGGACGCGCCGAAAAGCACCTACGCCGATCTGAAAAAGCTGGTGCGGGACAAGGACTGTTTCGTGCTGACCACCAACGTGGATCACTGTTTCCAGAAAGCGGGCTTTGACAAAGAGCGGCTGTTCTACACCCAGGGGGACTACGGGCTGTTCCAGTGCGTGAAGCCCTGCTGTGACAGGACCTGGGACAATGAGGACACCGTGAGGAGGATGGTGCTCGCCCAGGGGTATGAGATCGGGGAGCGCCATGAGCTGACAGGACCGTCAGGCGCCGCGCCGGCGATGAGCGTCCCGACGGAGCTGCTGCCCCGGTGCCCCAACTGCGGCCGGCCCCTGACGATGAACCTGCGCTCGGACGACCGGTTCGTGGAGGACGAGGGCTGGAAGGACGCGGCGGTGAGATATGAGGCCTGGCTGACGGCCCACCAGAAGGGCCGGGTGGTGTACCTGGAGATCGGCGTGGGGTACAATACCCCCGGCATCATCAAGTATCCCTTCATGCGGCAGGTGTACAAAAATCCCGATGCGACTTACGCCTGCCTCAACATGGAGGAGGAAGCCGTGCCCGAAGAGATCCGGGCCCAAAGCATCCTCATCGCCGGGGACAGTGACAGGATCATCCGGGAGCTGGCGGAATGATCATCAACACCGGCCAGCGCACCGATATCCCCGCCTTCTACTCCCGATGGTTCGCCAACCGCCTGAAGGCGGGCTTCGTGATGGTGCGCAATCCCTATGATCCCGGGCAGGTCACACGCTACCGCCTCACGCCGGACGTGGTGGACGTGATCGGCTTCTGCACCAAGGATCCCTCGCCGATGCTGGAGCACATGGACCTGCTCAGGCCCTACGGCCAGTTCTGGTATGTGACCATCACGCCTTATGGCCGGGAGATCGAGCCGAATGTGCCCCATAAGCTCCGGGTGATCGACGCCTTCAAACGCCTGTCCGGCATCGTGGGACCGGACTGCGTCGGCTGGCGGTACGATCCCGTCTTCATCAGCGGCACCTATCCGGTGGAGCGGCACATCCGGGCGTTTTCGTATATAGCGAAAGAACTGGCCGGCTTTACGCACACCGCCGTGGTCAGCTTCATCGACCTGTACGGAAAAACGAGGCGCAATTTCCCGGAAGCGCGTGAGGTGGCGCCGGAAGACCGGCTGATCCTGGGGAAAGCCTTCGCGCAGATCGCCGGGCAGCACGGGATGACGCTCCGCCCCTGCGCCGAGGGGGATGACCTCAGGGCGTTCGGCGCGGACACGAGCGGGTGCATGACCGTCCCAATGTACGAAAAAGCCATCCGCTGCCGCCTGAACGCGCCCGGAAAAGCGCCCGCCCGGAAGCAGTGCGCCTGCTGTCTGGGCGGGGACATCGGCGCCTATGACTCCTGCGGCCATCTGTGCCGGTACTGCTACGCCAACCATGACCCGGAGACCGTGAAGCGCAATATGCGGCGGCATGACCCCGAGTCCCCGCTGCTGATCGGCCGTCTGACGAAGGAGGACCGGGTGCGCGAGGCGAAACAGGAAAGCTGGAAGGATCATCAGATATCGATGTTATAAAAAGGCCTGGGGCTGTTGCTTGTGCAACAGCGCCAGGCTTTTTTTCGATCGGCGGGCGGCGTTACCCCCTGCCGAAGACCTCCCATTCGGTGAGGGCGGGGAACGCGGAGGGATCATCGCTCTTGACCATGCGCTCCAGACGCATCCACCGGACGGTATGCTCCCCCAGGGGGATCCACTGCCTCTCGCCGGTCTTTTCAAGGGGGAAGCCGATGTCCGCGCCGTCGGACAGCACCACGTGCCCGGACACCCAGTACGCGTCATGGGGAAAATCCGCCCGCAGGGTCAGGGCCATTTTATCGATCGTGACTTCCCGCCCGAAGTCCAGCAGGCACCGGGCGTCTTCCCTCGCGCCGATGCCCCAGCTCTGGAAGGGCCACTCCCCGTGATACGTGTTGAACCGCGTGCCGTCGATCACGTTCCGGGCGCAGAAGCAGGCCTCGTTCCGGGTCTCCACGTTGGCCGTGCAGTGGGGATAGAAGTTCGTGTCCCCCCTTAAGTCCGCCGGGTCGAGGGCCAGGTCCCGGTATTCATCGATCTCATCCTCCCGGAGCGCCCGGGCGGTGATCACGTGGCGGGGCGCCTCAAAGCTCCCCGGGGCGTAGGCCAGGCGGTGCTCCCCCGAAGGGATGGGCCAGGTGAGCTCGCCCTCCGGGCAGAAGACCTCGCAGGCGGGCAGGCACTGATCCATCCGCGCGAAGAGACGCTTTTCTCCCCGGATGATCAGATGATCCCCGGGCTGATAGACCCGGTCCAGGCAGAGCATGGCTTCTTCGTGATGGGAGGCGGCGGCCAGGAGCGCGCCGAGTTTGTCCCGGGCTTCGATGGTGATCATCGTTCTCTCCTTCTGTATCAGGCCAGCCAGAGCATGGGATCCGTCCCGTTGATCTTGGCCAGCGCTTCGGTCAGGAAATAATCCCCGTAGGTGATATTGGTGTGCCGCCCCGCCCCGTCATCGTGATAGCTGGCAGTGCAGCGGGTGAGGACGCCGCAGTGCTCCGGGGACCAGTCGCAGCAGCGGTCCAGCAGCCCGTCCACCAGCCTTAAGGCGCTGTCATGATGGAGATCGTCCCCGGTGACGCGGTAAAGTTCCATCAGGCCGCAGGCGGCGATGGCCCCGGCGATATTGTCGATCCTCTCCTCCGTGTCCGGCTGGCAGAAGTCGCAGTCCGTCAGCCCGTCCGGCCGGATGTGCGCGATGAAATTGGCGGCGATCCTCACCGCGGCGTCCAGGTACCTTTCATCCTTCGTGTTCAGATAGGCGAGGGTGAAGCCGTACAGGCCCCAGGCCTGGCCCCGGCTCCACTGGCTGCCGAGGGCATAGCCCTGGCCGGGGAGCTCCCGCACCCGCCGGCCGGTCATCGGGTCGAACTCGATGATGTGGCTCACCGAGCCGTCCGGCCGCAGGAATTCTTTCAGGGCGGTATCGGCATGGATCCCCGCGACCTTGTAAAACCGCGGATCCCCCGTCTTTTCCGACGCCCAGAAGAGCAGTGACAGGTTCATCATGCAGTCGATGATGGCATAGCCCATCTGCGTGGGATGGTTCCAGGCCCGGATATAGCCGACGGGGTTGAACCGGCCCATCAGCAGGCTGGCGGCGTGGAGGGTGTCCGTCAGGGCCTGCTTTTCACCGGTGAGCTTGAAGTCCGCCCCGCAGGACAGGAGGTACATGAACCCCACGTCGTGGTTCAGGTGCTCAAACACGCGGAACTCATCCGTCAGCAGCTTTTCCACCCGCCGGGCTTCCAGGAGGAAAGTCTCGTCCCCTCCCACGGCGTAGAGCTGCCACATCAGCGCGGGCCAGAAGCCGCCCGTCCACCAGCCGTTCCCGTCAAAGGGGGACCCGATCCACTGCCCGTTCTCGCTCTTGTAGGGGATGATCCCCGCTTCGGCGGCCGGGCGGACGGAGCGCAGAAACTTGTCGGAAAGCTGCTGAAAGGCCTGCTCATAACGACCGGGCATAGGAAAGCACCTCCTCGGGGATCTGGTCGGGACAGACGGACGACGTATCCGCCCACACGGCGCACACGAGCACCGTGCGGCCCGGATGGATATCGGCCCGCAGCGTGGGGATGACGGTGCGGGGCCACATCAGGTTGGTATTGGGCTCGGCGTGGATGACCTCCCCCGTATCATAGCCCTCGACGGCGAAGATGGCGCTGGAGCCGTAGATCCCGCGGGCGGAAGCGGACCTGCTGCCGGAACGCAGCTCGGTGACCACCCGATCGCAGGGCCTGACGCCCGGGGCGTCCTTCCGGACGGCGAAGGCGCCCTCGGCCGCCTGCGCCTCACAGTCGGCGTCGATCACGTGCCGGCGGATATGCCACATGCCCAGGGGCGCGACGGTGGTCTCGACCCGCACTCCCTCCATGGGCGACCAGACGGCGGTCACCTTTTCTTCCGTCAGGGAGAAAGAGTCGCACCCGCTCCGGACATGCCACAGGTCCCTGCCCGCCCGCTTGACGGCCAGCATGGAATCGAAGGCCCCTTTGCTCAGCGTGGTGGCCTCCTTGGTGACCGAGAAGGCGAAATGGGTGGAATAGGCGAACTTCTCGTATTTCTCGTCCTCGTGCATGTGCTCCCAGCCGTGGTTGCCGGCGGTATAGGCGATCACCTGCTTTCCGGCCTCGTCCCGGGTCAGAAGCAGGCGCACCTGCTCGTCCAGGAAGACGCGGGGCGTTTCGACCGGCTCTTCTTCCGCCTGCCAGAAGGGATGATCCTTCGGCAGGGCCAGGATGAAGAAGGTCTTGAACGCCCAGTAGGGGGATCCGGGGGCGTTGTATCCCTCCGCGGCGCACAGGTTGGGATACCCGTAGCCCACGGTGAGCGCCCCGCCCCGGTCGAAGATCGGCTCGCTCAGCCAGAAGCGGAGATTGTTCAGCACCAGCCCCTTTAACTGCCCCCAGCCGAGTCCCTCGGCGGTGACGCCCGCGAAGGCCATGGCGGACCAGAAGGAGCTCTGGGCGAAGCGGTAGGTGAGGCTGCGCCCGTAGGGCAGCGCGCGGCCCCGGGCGTCGAACCAGCAGGCGAAGCGGGGCGCGATCAGCCGGGCCCGCTCCGTAAAGCGCGCGCAGCGCCCGGGGTCCAGGTCCTTCATGGCTGCGGCGTAGACCAGGCTGTAGAAATGGAAGGCCCACAGGGTGTAATAATCCCTCTTGGTGAGGTAATCAAAATACCATCCGTCCCCCACGTAGTGCTCTTCCATCATGTCCAGGTCTTCTTTCATCCGGCCCTCGTCCACCTTTCGGCCGACCTTCAGGAAACCGATATTGACCAGGATGCGGAAGAAGCGCCAGTTGTTTTTCGGCATGTCGTGACGGTTGATCTGATCGAGCCAGGCATAGAGGTGCTCCTGTTCGACCGGGCTCAGTTCCGCCCAGAAGCGGTCCGGGAGAAAGCACAGCCCGGTGCCGATGACCGCCATCTCCACCATCCGCTGGTCCGTATCCCCGATATCCCCCCAATAGCCCGGGTGATCCGGATCGGTGCCGTGGATGAGGCCCTCCCGCCACAGCGCCCAGAATGGCTCCGCCTCGGGACAGCGGCCGATCATCATCGGCACCAGAGCCCACAGCACCCGGGAAAAGCCCTCCATCCCGGCCACGTCCTCGGAGTAGTGGGCGGAGCCCTCGCCCACGATCATACGGGATCTTTCGGGGGTGAGGCACTCGGGGAGGGGGGAAAGCATCTTTACCGCCGCGCGCACCACGTCCTCCCGGGTGCGCAAAGGGTCGTTCATGATCTCAGGCATGGGGCTCCCTCCTTGTGATAACGAATACGCGGTCGATCCGATCCCCGCTCCCGCCGGTCAGCGTCACGCGCCACAGGCTGCCCGGGAAGCTGCGCGCCATCCGGGGATCCGTGACGGGGATCTCTTCCGCGGCAAAATCAAGGCCCTCCGGGACCGATATCCGGATCCCGCCGGACAGGACGGCGCCGCCCGTCCATTCCGGCCGGTGCCGCAGCATGAACACCCAGGTGACGGGCGCCGGCGATCTGAGCGCGCCCGCGTCCTTCAGGGTGAGGCCGTTTTCGTCCAGGGTCACGGTCCGCTCCCAGGAGAGGATGCCGGCGTCCTTCCCGTAGGCGTCCTTCAGGGACAGTTTCAGCCCGTCGCCGAGGCAGGAGACATCCCGCGCCGCGTATCCCTCCCCCGGCAGCTGCTCATGACCGCCGATCAAAGGCAGGTTGTGATACGCCGAGCGGGTATTCCACAGGGTGTAGCGTTCCGGGGAGAAAGTCCTGGCCGTGTAGACCATGTTGCCCGCGTCCACCACCTGGGGCTCCCCGTCCAGAAAGAGCGTGAAGGAACCCACATCGTTATGGTTGTGGTTCTCCCCGTTGTGCCCGCCCTTGGCGCACAGGGTGAAGGGGCCCGAGCGGACGATGCGCACCTGAAGATCCTTCAGCCAGACGTTTTCCGGTGTCCGCGCCTTCGGGGCGGGGGCCGGATGATGGAACAGCATCCTGAGCAGCCGGTCCAGGCGGGGCACATCGGAAAGCTCGCCGTCAAGGTCCCCGCGGCAGCTCTCCCCCAGGGCGCTCAGATCCGGATCCCGGAGCTTTTCCCCGGCGAACTGCAGCCTTTCCCCGGATAAAGCCGGGCGGGCGTCGCAGTCCGCGAAGTTCACGAACCACCCGTTCCCGATCTGCGCCTTGAGGGGGAAGCGCAGGATGTTCCGGATCTTCTCATCCTCCCAGAAGGTCATCCGTCCCCCGGTGACCTCCTCCAGAAGCTCAAGGCAGTCCAGCAGCGCACCGCCGGCCATGTTCCAGTAGCCGACTCCCTCGTCGCAGCCGCCGTCCTGAGGCACACAGCCGAGCCAGCGGTCCAGCATGCGGCAGCCCCGGTCCATCAGTGCGGCCAGCTCCGCCCGATCCATCGGAATGAGGCAGGCGGCCAGCATCACGCCCGAGACGATCCAGGGCGTCCAGTTGTTCAGGTCCTTCCGCCTCACCCCCATCCACCAGAAATCATCGGTGGACATGAAGGGCGTGATCACGCGGCGGCGGATCTCCCTGACGACGCGCCGGCAGATCATGGGCGTCACCGCGTCCAGGCGCTCCCTCATCAGATGCCGCACCAGGCTGAGTATCATGGCGGTCTGGGCGGCGAACAGGTCCACATAGGGGCTGTCGGGATCGGGCAGCGGATATTCTTTCGGATCCGGCGCGCCGGGGATGGGGTTGATATTGTGGGCGCTGATGACCCAGCCGGTCTCCTCGCAGATACACCAGACGCCGTCGATCACATCGTCGACCGGCGCGTCCTCCGTCACGCAGCAGCGCAGCGCGGCGGCGCACAGCTTTCTCCGCCGCGTAAAATAGGGCCCCTCATCCGCCTGACGGCTGCCGGACTGCACAAAGGCGAGGAAGCCGCCCGCCGTGCGCATCGGGTAAGGCACCTTATCGTACCGGGCGGCCAGATCCAGAAGCTCCCGCCTGTCATCGGGCGAGATGCCCTCCCAGGCCCCCCGGTCCGAAGCCGGGGGGATAAGCGCGTCGACCCGGTCCGTTAAAACCCGAGCGAGCGGATGCCGGTCCAGATATTCGGAAAACATCATCCTGTATCCTCTGTAAAAGGCTGCCGGGCCCGGGAGCGCGGCAGCCTTGTGATCAGCCTTTGATGCCGCTGGTGGCGATGCCCTCGATGAAATATTTCTGCAGGCAGAGGAACACCACGGATACCGGCAGCAGGGAGCAGAGCGACGCGGCCATGATCAGGTGATAGTCACTGGAGTTCTCCTGGATGAAGCGGCGCAGGCCCACCTGGACCGTCTTGTTCACGTCCTTGGTCAGGTAGATCATCGGGCCCATGTAGTCGTTCCAGGTATTGACGAAGGTGAAGATCACCAGCGTGGCGATGGCGGCCTTGGACAGGGGCAGCATGATGCGCGCCCAGATGCCGTACTCGCTCAGGCCGTCGATGCGGGCGGCCTCACACAGCTCCGTGGGGATGCCCCGGTAGAACTGCCGCATCAGGAACACGCCGAAAGCGCTGAAGGCCTGGAGCACCACCATGGCCCACAGGGTATCGTAAAGGCCCATGGAGCGCATCATGATGAACTGGGGCAGCATATAGGCCTGCCACGGCACGGCGATGGTGGCGATGTAGCAGACGAAAAGCGTGTCCCGCCCCTTGAACTGGAGCTTGGCGAAGGCGTAGGCGGCGAAGGAGGAGGTGAGGGTCTGCAGGAAGGTGACCACGACGGCGATGAACGCGGTGTTTTTAAAATAGGTGACGAGCGGCACCTTCTGCCAGATCAGCACATAGTTCTCCCAGCGGACGGTCTCCGGGATCCACTTCATGGGATAGGCGAACACTTCCCGGTCCAGTTTCAGGGAGGAGGAGATCATCCACGCGAAGGGGATCAGGGTGAACAGGGCCAGGGCGGTCAAAACGATGAGAACGATGATGTGCAGAGCCTTCTGGAGCGCCGGATGATCCCGGCGGATCTCACGCTGATGGATGGTGGTTTCCATGTCGTCTCCTCCTTTCTCAGTCGTTCGAGAACCGCTTTTCGGAGCGGAACTGGATCAGGGTGATGGTCAGCACGATGAGGAGCAGGATCATGGAGATGGCGCTGGCCTGGCCGTAGCGCACCTTGATGAAGGCCTCGTCATAGATGTAGGTGACCAGCATCTTGGTGGAGCGGCCCGGCCCGCCGTCCGTCATGATGGCCACGACATCGTAGATCTTGAAGCAGGAGATGATCATCATGATGGAGACGAAGAAGGTGGTGGGCCTCAGCTGGGGCAGCGTCACGTGGAAAAACTGCTTCCATTTGCCGGCGCCGTCCACCGTGGCGGCCTCCATCAGCTCCCGGGGCACGCCCTGCAGGGCGGCCAGATAGATCACCATGTAATACCCCATGTTCCGCCAGACGGAAACGAGGATGATGGCCCACATGGCCATGGTGCTGTCCGCCGTCCAGGACTTGTTGAAGGGGATCCCGAAGGCCTGGATCAGCTGGTTGACCGGGCCGTCCTTCATCAGCATGAAGGACCAGCACACGCAGATGGCCACCATGGACGCCACATAGGGGAAAAAGAAGATCGTCCTGTACGCGACAGCGCCCTTGATCCTGTTGAGCAGCAGGGCCAGCGCCAGGGCGCACACGATGGTCAGGGGCACGGTGATCAGGGTATAGAACACCGTGTTTTTCAGCGCGATGCCCAGGTCCACCCGGTTGAAGAAGTAAAGGAGCCCGTTCTGGCTGACCTTCTTCACATTGAAGATCGTGGCGTAGTTCTCGGCCCCCACGAACTTCAGGTGGGAGATATCGCCGCCGTTCCACTCGAACAGGGACAGGGCGACGGCGCAGATCACGGGCACCAGGGTAAATATGGCAAAGCCCAGAAAATTAGGCGCCAGAAAAGAATAGGCGATCAAAGTGTTTTTTCTTTCCGTGCGGCTCATGCGGGCCCGGGCGCGCTTTGCTTCACCGGAGATCATCGGGCGTCACGTTCCTTTCATCGGTCACGATCAAGAAAGGCAGGGAAGGCAAGAAGCCTTCCCTGCCCCGGAGCCTTTCAGGCGTTCAAAAACTTACTCAAACAGCTCGGCGACACGCTCGTTCATTTCCGCGATGCCTTCCTCGGGGGTGATCTCGCGGGCCATGATCAGGGAGTGCTCCTCGTTCACGATGGTCTTGATATCGGCCACCTTCTCGGCCACGGGCCATTCCATACCCACGAAGGAGGGGATCAGAGCGCCCTTGCTGGTCTCATCGGTGGGGAAGCCTTCCACGGAAGCCATGGCCTCGGCGACGGTCTCGGACACGAAAGCGGGACGGGCACCGACGGAAGCGGTGGCGGCAGCGCCTTCCTCACCGCCCAGCCAGGAGATGTAGTCCCAGGCCAGGTCCTTCTTCTCGGACTTGATGTTAATCATGGTGCCGGTCAGGTTGCCGAAGGAGGAACCGGCCGCCACGCCCTCCAGGTGAGGAACAGCGGTGATGCCCCAGTTGAAATTGCAGGTGCCTTCCTTGTTGTAGTTGATCAGGGTGGAGACATACCAGTAGCCCATGGGCATCATGGCGATGTTGCCGTTGGCGAAAGCGGCGCTGTAGTGGAGGCCGGAGGCCTTCAGGTCGGCGTAGGACATGCAGGCGCCGGCGTCTTCCAGCTTCTGATAGAGCTGATAGAAGTAGAGCAGGTCGTCATAGTTCCTGTCGGCCA
>CADCQZ010000115.1 GCA_902803675.1 uncultured Eubacteriales bacterium | reverse complement strand
CGAAAGCGGCATGACCATGCTGGTAGTCACCCACGAAATGAGCTTCGCCCGCGACGTCAGCACGCGCGTGGTCTATATGTGCGACGGCGTGATCCTGGAGCAGGGCGCGCCTGCGGAGCTGTTTTCCGATCCGAAGCAGCCCCGCACCCAGGAATTCCTGCGGCGTGTGCTGGCCCGCTGAGCGCGGTCGTGATCTTTTGATCGGGGTACATCATGACAAAAACCATCGATGATCTCTATGAAGCGTTCCTGAAGCTGTACGCCGACCGCCCCATCGGCCGGATCGCCGTGACGGATCTTGCCCGCCTGGCCGGTTATCACAGGAACACGTTTTACGCGCATTTCCGCGATATGGATGATCTGCTCGACAAAATGAAAAACCGGGCCGCGGATGAGGTGGTGTGCCGGGCTCACCGTGTCTTCTGCAGCCACAGCGAAATGAAAGCGGCTTGTCTGCGGGAACCGAATGGGTTCATGACGTGGCTCAGGCTGCTGTTTGAACGGGACGAGGAGACCCGCTTTTCCGAAATGCTGTGCGATAAGTGCCGCCCCATTTGGGAGGACGGGTATCGGAGCGCTTCGTCAGGCATGCGCCGGCAGATAGAGATCGAGTACAAGATGAGGGGCACGATCGCGGCCCTTTCCTATTACTGTCGGAACGAGCAGTGCTTTTCATTGAGCGAACTCTACACATTCCTGCGCGATATGGCAAAATAATGGCCGGATCATATAAAATGTGCACGGGACGCGCCTCTGCCCATTGCGGCGGGCTTCCGTGCCGTTTATAATGATACCGTCTTCATACATTTGCATATCGCGGGACTGCGGAAAGGAGAATCGCTATGAAAAGGATCCTGGCACTGTTGATCTCGATGCTGATGCTTTTCGCTATGGGTTTGGCGCACGCGGACCAGCTGGTATATGAGGAGGACATGCCCAAGGGCAGCGTGATCGGTGACGCCGTGGCCGGCAGCCCGGCTCTGGCGCCCCGCGGGGACTATGCCATCGGTGTCCGCACCATCGAGATCGTACACAAGGACGTGGTCGACCTCAAGGCCATTACGGACGATGACCCACGTCCCCTGTATGACCGCCCGCTGACGGTGGAGGTGTGGTATCCCGCGGTCGCCGCGGAAGGTGTGAAGCAGGCGTCCGTGTATACCGACTATATCGGCGAGGTGGACGCGGAGTTCCTTGAGCCCTTCGATTTCATCGGCCGCGCCATGCGGGACGCCGAGCCCTATACCGCGGACGGCCCCTATCCCGTGCTGATCATCAGCCACGGTTATCCCGGCAGCCGTTACCTTTTGAGCAATCTGGGCGAGAATCTTTCCACCAAGGGTTACATCGTTTTCTCCATCGCGCATACGGACAATACCTATACGGATTTTGACCCCTCCATCTCTTTGATGAGCGCCATCATCAACCGCACTCAGGACCAGCGCTATATGGTCACCGCTCTGGAGGAACTGAACGCCGAGGGCTTCCTGGCGGGCCTGCTGGATACGGAAAAGGTGGGCATGATCGGTTACAGCTTCGGCGGCTTCGGCCTGCTGCGCACCCTGGGCATCAAAATGAGCGATGCGATGATCGAGCGCTTCGCGGCGTATAAGGACCTGATCACCGAGGAAGAGGGTTATGAGGGTGACAAGCGGATCAAGGCCGCCGCGCTCTTCGCGCCTTACGGGGCGGCCATGTTCGATCCGGAGAGCCTCGCCAATATCAGCGTCCCCACCTTCTGGCTCCAGGGCAATGAGGACACCACCGTGCCCTTCGGCCCCGTGCACACCATGTGGGAGACCGCGGTCAATTCCGACGCGTATTTCCTCACATATGATCTGATGCATCACAAAGTGGCCCCCAATCCGTCCCCGCTGGCCGCTCAGAAGTACTCTTTTGCCGACGGTGCCCGCCGCTGGGATGACTGGGTATGGAATCAGTGGCATGTGAACGGCATCAACTTCCACTTCCTCACCGCCTTCTTCGACGCCAACCTGAAGGGCGAGACGGATAAGATCGATTACCTGACCGTGAAGGAAGAACTGGGCCGCAAGTGCGTGTATACCTACAACAGCGACGGTACGCCCGCCGATGACAACACTGTGTGGCCGGGCTTTGACAAGAGCAATACCACGGTGGGCCTGATGCTGGAGCATCACACCGCTCAGTAACGCCCATGAAGCTCTTATGGAGCGGGGCGGGGTCTCACATATCGTTAAGCTGAACAGAAGTTTATGAAAAGGGGAAGCCTGCGGCCGGATGGCTGCAGGCTTCTTTCGATAATCATTGGTCGCGCAGGATCGCTCCCGACTCATCGAAGTGTTTTGAATTCCACTCCTTCCAGTGCCTGTAAATGTCCTCAAACCCTTCCCCGAAGACCTGCTCCATAACCGCGGGATCCAGGTCCAGATGGGAGAGCACTGTTTCTCTCGAGCGGGTCTCCACAAGATAAGCCAGGATACAGGCGGCTTCCTCATGGGAGATGTTCTCCGCTGTCGGGTTTTGCTGGATCTGAGGCGTTCTGACTGTCGGCTCGTCGATCGTTGACAGATATTCCGCTCCCAGCGCGGTCCCCTGCGCGTAAGCCTGGGCCACACCCAGTTCATACAGCCTGAGATCCAGGCAGTCCTCTTCCATATCCCACGCGCCGCGGGTTTTGAAAAAGTCTTTTTCCTCCCCGGTCAGGTTTCTGCTGAAATCGCGCCGCATACGGTTTTTGCATACGATCGCGTTGATGTATTCCGCGATCCCCTCCGCGAACAGGCCGTGAGCGACAGGGGTATCTGTGCAGTGGATCGTCAGATAATGGATATATTCATGCAGCAGCGCGGCTTTTGCCGTTTCCCAGCCGCGGAAAACCTTTATGAAGTTGCTTCGGGGATTGTAGTAGGCCCCGATGATCTCCGTTTCGGCGATCCCGGCTTTCCCGCAGAAATCCGTCCGGATCTCAACGGGAGCGGTCTCTTCCCATATGGCTCCGGCAAGCGCGGCTCTCGCGTCGGCAAAATCCGCGTCCTGATACCGCAGGATCTCCCATAGGCCCCCGAAAAAGGCCTCTTCTCCCATCAGATCGATATCATCCTGGGCCAGGAGCCAGACTGCGGAAGCCGTACGGACGATATACGGGTAAGCTGCTTTGTTCTCAAAAGTGTTTTCCTCGATGCTGTATCGGCCGGGCCCTTCATCAGCGCGTGCGCCGGCGGCACTCAGGGCAGTCATCAAGGACAGGATCAACATCAGCGCCGTGATCTTTTTCATTTGCGAGTCCCTCCTGATCCGGTTTACCGCCGCGGTTTGTTCCGGCGCATCCGGATGATGCCGAGGATGCTTCCGAGCGCCACGCACATCAGGCCCCATTTCAGGGTGTCTTTGTCTGTGAGAATGGAAAGCAGGATAAAGACCAGTCCGGCCGTGCCCAGCACGATGCCGGCAATGTTCAGTGCTGTGTTCAAACCTTTTTTATCCATCGCGGTCCATCTCCTTTGCTCTTTTCGCCGTGGGGTCCACGGCTTTTGTCCCGCCCGGGTCACGGACCGGGCTGCTTTGATGACTGAAAACGGGCGCGTCATATCCTTCACGTCGGCAGGCGTAAGACCGCGCCGCTCAAAGCTCACGAGAACGTGAAGCGGTCGAAGGAAGCGATCTCGCCGCTTTCCTCCGACAGGAACTCAAAGTACACCGCGTGTTTCCCGATCACGCCGCAGGTCAGATCGGCGGTCATCTCATTCTCCGTCCCGTCAAATCCCAGGCGGGCGATCACGCGGCCCCGGTATGAATCGAGCCGGACGAGCACGCTCATCGGCCGGCAGCGTTCCATCACCGCCGTAACGCTTTTGGGGGGCACACAGCCGAACTGGAGATAGCGGAATCCCACGGTGGTCCCCGACGTGATGTCGACCACGGGCGTGGAGATATCCTCCCGCCGCTCATAGCGGGGCTCGATATGGGCCCGCAGCCCGCTCCCATGGATATGGCACGCGTATCCGGCAGAGATCCACGCGCGCGCGTCCAGCCCGTTGATGTGCGCGCCCTGGGAAGTCATTTCCACGGGGCGGGAGGAGACCGGCTCGCCGTTCAGATACCGGATATCCCCGATATACAGCGATCCGTCCCTGCCCAGCGCCGCGTCGATGGGCTCGATCATGGCCTGGCGGGAGAACTCGTTGACCCCCGTCTGCCGGTGATAGAACACATACCACTTGCCGTTGATCTGAGCGATGGACCCGTGGTTGTTGCCCCACTGGTAGGTCATCGTGCCCACGCCTTCCGAGTCGCGCAGGATCTCGCCGCCGTTGAAGCTGATGTCCCCGCCGCCGATGAAGGGGCCGAAGGGCGAGTCGCTGAAGCGGTAGGACAAAAACCCGTTGTTCGGCTCGAACACGCCCATTTCCGGCACCGGCTTTTCATAGCGCCGGGAGAAGATATACACATATTTCCCCAGCACCTTGCGCGGGCTGGACGCCTCAAAGAAACCGTCGATCAGCGAGATGTGCCCGTCGTCCACCGGATCCCAGGGGCAGGTTGAATGCCCCAGAGGGTTGGCCACCAGGGTCTGTGTTTTGATGGTGGCCATGTCTTCTTCCAGCTCCGCGATATAGCAGGGCGCGGCGCAGCCGCCCCAGTAGGCATAGACCCGCCCGTCGTCATCCACGAGGATCCCGGGATCGAAGCCGAGTTTGGTCTCGACCGGATCCGAAAAAGGCCCCCAGGGCGTTTTGGAGGAGGCGACCACGATCAGGCTGCCGCGTTTCTCGGCGGCGTAGAGATAATAGGTGTCCCCTTTTTTGACCACGTCCGGCGCGTAGAGGACGGACCCGTAATGGGTCTCATAGGATACGCCGTGACAGGTCCAGTCCGTCAGATCATTCACGGGAGCGGACCATACCACATAGTCCCGCCCGCAGTATTCCCGCCGCAGCGTGTCATGGGATCCGTAGACATACACGCGCTTTTCACCGTTGTGCTCGAAAACGCGGGGCTCGCCGTCCGGCACATGTTCCCACAGGGGCATATAGGGATTGGCGCCCTTGATGAACGGTCTCATGGGATGATCCTCCTGATATCTTCCAGGCTTTCCGCGAAGTAAATGCCGCGCAGCCGGTCCTGAGATGAAAGGCCCAGCTCGATCATATGCCTGAGCTGTGTCTTCAACCCGTCATAGTAGCCGTTGAGGTCATACAGGATACAGGGCTTGTCAAGATGTCCCAGGGAGACTTTGGACATCACCTCGGCGATCTCCTCCAGTGTGCCCGTCCCGCCGGGAAAAGCGATGAAGGCGCCGCCCAGCTCGATCATCTTCGTCTTGCGCTCCGTCATGTCTTTGGTGACGATCAGCTCCGTGATATCGTCGTACTCAAACCCGGCGTCGATAAAGAACTGAGGCTCCACGCCCGTGACTTTGCCGCCGGCTTTCAGCACGCTTTGGGCCAGCACACCCATCAGGCCGCACTTCGACCCGCCGTAGACGAGCGCGTGGCCCGCGTGCCCGATCCAGGTGCCCAGCGCCCTGGCGGCCTCTTTCAGCGACGGATCATTCCCCTCATTCGCGCCGAGATAAACGGTGATGTTCATATGCTTCTCCCCGATAAACTCATAGGTCGTTCCAAACTGCCGATGGGATCGATGAAAAACGGAAACACGGGGCCCGCGTTTTCCGGAACTTTTATCATTATACCGCGATCGGGCCGGATGCGCTACCGTGAAATGAAAGAACGGCATCGGCCCATCAGCCTTTGGAGCGCTTTACAGATGCCCCGATATTTGCTAAGATGGTGAAAAATGATCCTTGGCCGAACATCCGGCCGGCGCTTCCGTGAAAAGCGGTCTGCCCGGATCCGGCATCGGGAAAGAGGGGGTTCGGAATGAAAATGACCATCAGGATCCTGTCCGTATTTCTGGCGCTGCTTTTCCTGTGCTGCGGCACGGCTCTCGCCCAGTCCCCGTCCGACGGCCCCAAAGAGGACGGCATCATCGTGGGGGTGACACTGGAGAAGGTCGCCGAGTATCCGGTCCCCGATCAGGCGGGGAGCGTTCAAGCGGACCTTGGCGAACGCGCCGAGGGCATGATGAAGGACCTGATCTATACCGGCGCCGCCTCCATCCGCCTGCTTCGCCGCGGGTTTTACGTCGTGGACGGGAGCGGCGTGAATCACACCGGGCTGTTCGACGGGCAGGGAACGCTCCTGATCCCCTTCGAGGCCGCTGTCATCAGGGAGCTGGACGATCATTCAGGAGAGGATACCGGCCGGTATCTGTCCGTCTATTATGCCACCGAACAGACCACGGACCGGACCAAAGCCCTTCTCTACCTCTCGGATGGGTCATGGGTCGGCGGGAGCGTGCCCGCGGACAATGACGTGATGTATGAAGGCTTCATCCGTTTCTACGATCTGGAGCTCAGGCGGTTCGTGCCGGGTCTGGAAGGGGGAAAAACCAATTCCTCCTGCGGGGACCTTCTGGTGATCGACAAAAAGGTCTATGACGCGTCCGGTACGCTCCTGGCGGAAAAGCTCACCCCGGGGAACGGCTGCCTGATCCGGAACACGGTGCCCGCGGAGGTATATGACGAAACGCTGACGCTGCGCTTCACCTCGGATCTTAAATTGTCCGTGCTCAGGAGCACCGGCGGCTATCTGCTGCAGTATGACTCTGACAGGGGATACCGGGTCGTGGATCTGAACGGGGATCCCGTCGTGGATGACTGGTTCAAGACCGTGACCGAGGAAAAATACGGCATCCTTAACGCCCGGAGGCCGGACGGCACCTATGTGCTCCTGACTGTCGACGGGCAGGTGCTTTCCGAGAGCCCGAGGCCCATCATGTGCCTGGCCGGCGGCTATTATTACACGGATGACGGCGGCAGCTTCTCCCTGGTGAGATACGACGGGCTGGTCGTGCCGAATGTCTGCCGGCCTCAGGGCAGCCTGCAGGTGTTCGACAAGGAGTCCGGGACGGACGCCCATACGCTCGTCCTGAACACCGGGGAGATGACGCTGCCCTTCGGCCGGGGGAGGGACCTGGGGATCGGCCTGATGGGGGCGTATGCCGCCGGGACCAAAAAGCTCGGTGTGGTCGACCTGTTTACCGGCGAAACGCTGCTGCCCTTTGAGTACGATGACGTGTCTTCATCCGGCGGGCTGATCTATGTGACGACAGGCGGTACGCGGCAGGTGTTCCGTCCCTGCTACAGCTATCGCTGATCCGCCGCCTGCGGCGGTGCCCGGATACCGGAGGGGCGACCGGTGATCTTTTT
>CADCQZ010000114.1 GCA_902803675.1 uncultured Eubacteriales bacterium | reverse complement strand
GTCTCAAATCCGTAAGCGCTCAGCTTGTTCTGCCAGTGATCGGGCGTCATGTAGGTGAAGATGTATTTCCCGTACTCGCCGAAGGATCCGCTCCGCACCAGCTCTCCGATGGTGGTCTCACCGGTTATTTTCAGCGTGTCCATAGCAGGCGCTCCCCCTGTGTGTTTTACCGCTTTCACTATACCAGAAAACAGCGGAAACGGCAATGGAAACGGGAGAGCTGCTGTGGAGCGGAATGTGTGGATTAACGTTAATCTCATTAAACTGTCGCTTGACAGTGAAAATCAGAGCCTGTATAATTTTACCGATAAAACTTATTTTTATAGGAGGAGCATCCCATGAAAAAATTCCTGGCCCTTCTTCTGACAGCGATCATGATGATGACGGCGTTCTCCGCCCTCGCCGAGCTGAAAGTCGGCACCTACGATCCCGCTTCCGCCGGCACGGTGGAACTGGGCTTCGGCTGGTGGGGCAACCAGAAGCGTGACGCCGTCACCCTGGAAGCGCTGAACTTCTTCACCGAGAACTATCCCAACGTGACCTTCAACCCCAACGCTCAGAACTGGAGCAACTACTGGGCCCTGATGAGCACCTATTCCTCCAATAACGACCTGCCCGACCTGATGCAGCAGGACTACGCCTACCTGGCGCAGTGGGTGGAAGCCGGCGATCTGCTGGATCTGACCCCCTATGTGGAGAGCGGCGCCCTGGATGTGAGCGGCCTGTCCGACAGCATCCTGGCCAGCGGCAAAGTGGGCGACGGCCTGTACGCTCTGTGCGCCGGCGTGAACGCTCCCGCCCTGCTCTACAACAAGACCCTCACCGATTCCCTGGACATCACCGTGCCCGACAACATGACCTGGGCCGAGTTCGAGGACATCTCCAGGAAGATCTTCGAGGCCCGCGGCATCGGCGTGGCCTACGGCGAAGGCAACTCCGAGAACCCCCTGACCTATTACGCCCGCGGCCTGGGCTATCAGGAACTGTGGAACGCTGACGGCGTCGTGCCCACCGCTGAGGAAATGGCCGGCTACTATGCCCGTCTGGTCAAGTGCGTTTCCGAAGGCTGGATGTACAACACCGACCAGCAGGCCAACGTGCAGACCACCGGCGACCTGAACATGCATCCCCTGGTATTCGGCGCCACCGACGATGTGCGTACCTGGTGCGCTTTCGCCTTCTCCAACCAGCTGGCCGCCTTCCAGGCTGCCGCCACCGCTGACGGCATCGAGCTGGGCATCGTTGCCTGGCCCAGCGAGAATCCCCAGGCTTCCAACTACATGAAGCCCGGCCAGTTCTTCTCCGTCACCACCGACAGCAAGAACCCCGATCTGGCCGTGGCGGTCCTGAACTATCTGATCAACGATCCCCAGGCCAATATCCTGCTGCAGGCTGAGCGCGGCGTGCCCGCCAACACCGCTCTGGCTATCGAGATCGCCGAGGAACTGAACAAGCTGGACGCCACCTACGGCACCGCCGCCGATTATCTGGCCATCGTGGCGGAGAACAGCTCCCCGATCTTCCCGCCGCTGCCCAACTATGCCGGTACCGCCAACGATGACGTGATCAAGTACCTGAGCGATGAAATGCTCGCTCCTACCCCCGGCATGACTCCCGAAGAGGCCGGTGCCTATTTCGTGGACACTGTCAACGATCTGGCTGCCAACTACTGATCTTATCGTCGATCCTGAAAAGGGCGTCTCCCGGGACGCCCTTTTCTTCCATCTCACCTGATCTTTAGGTCAAAGAGGGGGGAACACCGCCTTGTCTACGCGAACCATCCGCAGGGAAAGGTCATCCTTCACCGCGTGGCTGCAAAAGGAATCCACGGCGGGATTTGTGTTCAGCCTGCCTTTCATCGTGGGCTTCCTGATGTTCATGGCCATCCCCATGGGTCTTTCCCTGTACTATTCCTTCTGCAAATACGACATCCAGAACGCCCCCCAGTGGGTCGGCCTGGATAACTACGTGCGTATCTTCACCAACGACAAGACCTTCACCAAGGCCCTGGGCGTCACCTGCTATTTCGCTCTGGTGGGCACACCGCTCAAGGTGATCTTCGCCCTGATGGTGGCCCTGATCCTCAACCGCAATTCCAGGGCCATCGGCCTTTACCGCGCCGTATACTATCTGCCCTCCATCATCGGCGGGTCCGTGGCCGTGGCCATCCTGTGGCGCCGCATCTTCGAGTCCAACGGCACCCTGAACGCCATCCTGTCGCCCATCTTCCCCGGCATGGCCAGCTACAACTGGTTCAGTGAGGGCCCGGCCATCTGGGTGCTGATCATCCTGACGGTATGGCAGTTCGGCTCCTCCATGCTGATCTTCCTGTCCTCCCTCAAGCAGATCCCGCGGGAGCTGTACGAGGCGGCGGACGTGGACGGCGCCACCAAGTTCCACCAGTTCTGGACGGTCACCCTGCCTCTGCTGACCCCCACCATCTTCTTCAACCTGGTGCAGCAGACCATCAATTCCTTCCTGGCCTTCACGCAGTCCAAGCTGATCACCAACGGCGCGCCCCGGAACTCCACCCTGTTCTACACGGTCTACCAGTACAACAAGGCGTTCCCCGCCTCCGGCAAGAGCCAGATGGGCTACGCGTCCGCGCTGGCCTGGATCATGCTGATCGTCATCTCCCTGGTCACGGCACTGCTCTTCTGGACCCGCAAAAAGTGGGTCTATGACGGCTGAGGAAGGGGGATGAGGTATCAATGACGAGCAAAAAGATCAAGACTGTCGTTACCCATGTGCTGGTCACGATCGGCGGGCTGATCATGGTCTATCCCCTGCTGTGGATGGTGCTGTCCTCCTTCAAGCCCACCGACCAGGTGCTGCCCACCTCCTCCCAGCTGATCCCCGCCCAGTGGACTCTGGACAACTACGCCAACGGCTGGAAGGGCTTCATGGGCTATTCCTTCGGCGTGTTCTTCGCCAATTCCTTCTTCATCGCCACCGTCTCCACCTTCGGCACCCTGATCTCCTCCGCGTTCGTGGCTTTCGCCCTGCAGCGGCTGCAGTTCAGGGGAAAGAAGATCCTCTTCACCCTGGTGCTGTCCACCATGATGCTGCCCGCGCAGATCCTGATGATCCCGCAGTTCATGTGGTATCGTCATATGAACTGGGTCGGCACCTACTATCCCATGATCCTGCCCTATTTCTTCGCCATCCAGGGCTTCTTCGTGTACCTGATCATGAACTTCATCGGCGGCATTCCCAAGGACCTGGACGAATCGGCCAAGATC
>CADCQZ010000113.1 GCA_902803675.1 uncultured Eubacteriales bacterium | reverse complement strand
AAGTTTATACAAAAGTGTTTTCACCGTTTTCACCACCCCTTAAAAACCCTTGTGCCGCAAGGGCTGAGGCGGTGAAAACAAAGATCAAAAAGTGTCTTCACCCTGTTTTCACCGTCTTCACCGACGCCGGGATCGGGGCAGGCAGGAACGCCAAAGGCGCGATAAAGGAATGCTGACGGCTGACGGGCGATGGCACCGGGTGGATGTAAAAAGCGGGTCATCGCCGGGATCGCCGTGCGTTTTCGGCGCTGAGCGGTCAAGATCCCGAGGATCCGCAGATCAGAAACAGAAAACCGGAGCCGGCCGGAATCATCCGGCGCATGGCTCCGGCTTGTGTTTGGTTGTTTCGGTCGTTTGATGGCGCTGTCCGTACAGGCCGATATATAAAAGGGGCTGCTGCGGATTTTTGAGCTTCCGCAGCAGCCCCTTTTTGACCTTGGGGTCCTTGTTCTGGGATCATTTTTTCTTGTCGTCGACCAATTGCATCAGCAGGTCCAGGATCTTCAGATAGATCCAGATCACGGTGAACGTAAGGCCGAAGGCGGCGGACCACTCGTATTCCTTGGGGTAGTGCTGTTTGACGCAGTCATCGATCATGGAAAAATCACTGATCAGGAACAGAGCGGCGATCAAAAGGCCCACCACATCCAGCCCGATGGAAATGACGGGGTTCCGCGTCATGGCCTGTACATAGGGCCTCGTGGCGGGGATCAGCGAGCCCAGGAAGGACATGAGGCCCAGCCCCACGCTCCCCAGGATCAGCGCCAGGAGCACGGTGCGGTATTTCTTGTCCGCCTTGACGGTGCCTGAGGCGTACAGCCAGCTCATGACGGCCACCACGGCCACGGTGAGCAGCAGCGCTTCCAGGCCCAGATACTCATATCCGGTCAGCACCTTGAATACCAGGAAGGAGATCACGTAGCCCTGGCTGGCGGAATACAGTGTGCCGGTGACGGGCACGGTCTTCCGGATGAAGATGCCCACCAGTTCACTGACGAGACCCAGGATCAGCACGACGGCGACGATGACCGTTTCCTTCTTGGTCAGGGCCACGGTGAATTTCTCGTAGAACTCGAAGGTCTGCCACACGGGCTCGTTCGCCATGGCGGCTTTCACGATCAGCTGGACGATCATGCCGGCGAGAGTCATCAAAAGGAACCAGCCGGTCTTCACGGCGATCCCCGCGTAAGAGGCCGAGTCGGTCTCGCTGCGTTCGGTGATCCTGCTCAGGCGTCTTAAGATCGGGTTGGCGTGGAACAGGGTGTTCGTTTTGGGTTTGGTCCCGGTGCTCACGGAAAAGTCCTCCATTTTATATTTCCGAAGATCGTTGTCAAATTCGATGCGCGGCAGATCATCCGCGGCTTTTGCGCCACCTGTGCATCTCGGTGCACATGATCAGGAAGGAGCCCACGGCGTGCAGATCATTGACGCTCACGGGGCGCGCGATATAGAAATCATAATCGCCCACACCGGTCCCGATGCACACATTGCCGATCTGAAGGTCATCGCCTTCCCATGAGAGGGAGCGGATGACGCCCTCATACCCGCGCACCGCGTTTTCGGCATAGTCACCGGGCAGATATCCCTGGCGCATCGCTTTGCACAGCCCCGCGACGTACAGGCTCGAGCAGGAATTTTCCGGCCAGTTGCCCGGCTCGTTGATCTTGTCGACCACCTGGTACCATCTCCCGTCCCCGGACTGGTAGCGGCACAGGTTTTTGAGCAGATCGCAGGCCATGCGGATCACTTCACCGCGGCCCGGTGCATCCTCGGGGATGTGGTCGAGGTCATTGAGCAGGGCCACCGGCACCCAGCCCATGGCGCGGCCCCAGCATTCCGGCGCTTTTCCCGTCTCCGGATCCGCCCAGGGCTGCGTGCGGTCACGGTCCCACGCGTGGCGAAGAAGTCCGGTCTTCGCATCCTTCGTGTTCTTTTCCATCAGGAGCGCTTCACGGATCACGTCCGCCGTCATGTCCCTGTCCCCGGTGCGGGCAGCGTACTCGGAGCAGAACGGCCCGCCCATGTACAGGCCGTCGAGCCACATCTGGTTTTGGCAGCGGGTCTTGTGCCACCATCCGCCCTCCGGTGTGCGCGGTATGGCGCGCACTTCTTCCACGACGCTTTCGATGCACTTGTCATAATAGGCGTCCCCGGTCCTGTCGCGGATCGGGAACAAAAGTATGCCGGGCTGGATATCATCAAGGTCTCCGAAGGAGACGTCCCTGATGGCGCCGTTCTCATCGAACACACTGTCGATCCAGGCTTTCGCGTAGTCAAAATAGCGGTCGTCCCCGGTCTCTTTCCAGGTCTCCATCATGCCGGACAGGAACACGCCCTGGTGATAATGGAAATGCCCCTTCGGGGGAAGGTCGGCGCTTTGGAACTTGCGCATCATCGTGTCGCAGGCCGCTCTGGCGTATCCCAGCGCGTCCAGAGGTCTGCTTTTATCGGCGGAAACTTCCATGGATAACCCATCCTTTCCTGATCGTTCTGCGGATATTGTACCCGCAGTCCGGGACAAATGCAATAGATGGGTCATCGATCGAGGACGATCCTGTACCTTATCCGTTCACCAGTGATCCTTCCGCGTCCGCCCGCATGCCGCCCAGGAAACTGCTGTAGTATCCCGGGGCCAGGGGCGCCATGGTGAAGCGTGTGTTCAGCTCCACTGTCTCTCCGGTGGCGGCGGAGCGCTCCATGCCGTCCAGGACCTCCAGGCAGTGCAGGCCGTATTCCTTGCTGCACCGGTTGGGGCGTCCCTGCCGGATGGCATAGGCCATTTCGGCCGCGCCGACGCCCCGGTGGCCGTAGTGGTCATAGGGGCTGGGCTCCACGGTGTTCCTGCCGTCGTAGCCGTGGGTGAAGGGCAGGACGCAAGGAGCCTGATCGGGGTATAAAAGGGTGTTGACGCCGCCGAAGGTATCCGGATCGCCTATCCGGAGCACGCCCCGGGTGCCGAACAGGGTCAGAGCGTGCTGGGAGACGTTGACGGTGTTGCCGTCGAAAAGCACGCTCACCAGCGCGCCGCTTTGGAAGCGCAGCGACGCGGAGATCACGTTGCTGCCGGGGATCTGCCAGGGCTTCTGATCGGCGCCGCGGAACAGGAACCGGGGCTCATGCACCGGCGCCGGCGCGCCGAAGGCCTTGACGGACTGTACCGGCCCCAGCAGGCTCAAAAGTGCTCCGATATAGTAGATGCCCACATCATAGGGCAGGGTGCCGCCGCTGCCCTTCAGAAAGGTGAACACTTCCGAGTTCAGGCACTGGTCGCGGTCGATCACAGCCAGGCCGGAGGTGACGGTACCGATCATGCCTGTATCCAGCGCCCGGCGGGCGGTCTGCAGGCCGGCACCCAGCACGGTGTCCGGTGCCGCGCCCAGGAAGAGGCCTTTT
>CADCQZ010000112.1 GCA_902803675.1 uncultured Eubacteriales bacterium | reverse complement strand
GGGGTGCAGTTTTTTCCCCGGTACCATGCCCCGGAGCCGTCGGGGATATAGCCCCGTTTGACATACATCCTTTGGGCCGCCCCATAGCCATTGTGCAGGCCGACGGCCAGGCACACCGTGTCCGCATGTCCGGCGGCGATCCGCTCCGCCGCGCTGATGAGCGCGGTGCCGACGCCCCTGCGGCGGTATTTCATCAGCACGCCGAAGTCCACGATCTCCGGCCACCCGGTGCCCGCGAAGGGGCCCTCGACCGCTTCCCGGTACACATTGATATAGCCGGCGGCCTCGCCGCAGTATTCCGCGGCCAGGGGGACGCACCGCCCCTGATCCCGGTGCCTCAGATGCTCCAGGTATTTCTCCTCGGACACATGCCAGCCCTGCCGGAGCTCCTCCTCGGTGAAGACCCGCGCGTCGGCAATGTCCAGATCCCGGATGGTGATCTCATCGTCCCTGTACCATATCATCCCGCCATACCGCCTTTCGACCTCATCCCCGAATCTGCCCGGCCTGCGGAGCCTGCCCCGGATCCGGGGACGAGCGGCCCTTTCCCGCAGCGCGGTCGATCTGAGTGATCCGGTCCAGATGATCCAGGATGTACTGCTGCGCGTTCCTGTCATACAGCACGGCGACATAGTCCCCCTTGCTGCCCGTTCTGTTCTCGGTCCTGATCCCCAGCTCCGCGCCCCGCGGCGTCGGCCGCCGCTTTATCCTGCCCTGCGGATCGGTCTCCTGAGTGAGGAGGCCCTCTTCCGTCAGGAAGGAAACAACGCTCCTGTAGCTCAGCTTTTTCATATTCTCCGGATCCACAAGGGAATTGATCCGCTCGGTGACGGCGCTGACGGCGATGGGGAACTCCAGGGGCCGGAGCCCCCGGGCCTGTTCTTCAGTCAGTTCAAAGGGCCGCAGCGCGGCTCTCGGAGGTCTCTGAAGCCCGCCCCTTTCGATCACCCGGCGCAGCACATCGGAGATAAAAAACAGGCAGCGCGAGATGCGCACCTGGTTGACGATGTCCGTTTCCGGGAGCGGCTGGTCCGTCAGGGGATCGATGCCGTTGGCAAGTTTGTCCAGATAGGTCTTCGCATGGATCATGATCTGCAGTTCCGTCGCCATGTTGACCGCCTCCGTTTTGATCCTTTCTCTCTTATTTAAGATATCATAATCCCCTCTGTCCGGCAACGTGTTTCTTTCCCGGGGCAAAGAAAAGGACGGGTGAGATGAACTCACCCGTCCGGGATCATGGTTTAAAGATCAGACGTTCCTGTTGCCGGACCGGCGGTGGCGCACCGTGTCTTCCGCGGGCGCGTCCTGCGCCGTCTCCGCGCGGCGGGACACCCGGAAACCGTCAGCCTCCAGGGGCTCCTCGTCCGTCTCCGGCTTTTCCTCACGGGCCCGGATCACGTCCTCCACGGAAACGTCCGGTTCCGGGGCATCGTCATCATCGGAAACGTACTCCGCCGCCCGCTCGGGTGTCACCACCCGGGGCGCCTTGCCGTCATCCATGGGCCTGCCGTCGCCCTCCTCGGAATAGTCCCGCTTGTCGGACAGATCCAGATGGTCGTAAGCGTTGTCGGAGCGGTGCTTCGCGGCGGTGCGCTTGGCCGACGCGGCGAGGAACAGGATGAGGCTCACCGCCAGCAGGCCGCCCAGCACCAGGGCCAGGATGGAGGCCACGTTCCAGCCGTTCCTCAGGATGCTGTTGACATCCTCCAGGACGGGAGGCGGCGAGGTGACCAGGGGCGCCACGGTCACGGGCGCTTCGGTCACCGGGGGCTGCGTCGGGGGCACGTAGGGGATCTCCAGGGTGTTGGACTCGAAGGTCATGTTGTTGCCCAGAGTATCCTTGGTGGTGGCGGTGAAGCGGTATTTGCCGCCCTGGGACAGGTTCGCGTCCCATTCCAGCTTGGCGGTCTTCCCGGCGCCCAGGGCCGACAGGGTCTGCATCACGGTGTTGCCGTGGCGGATGGTGATGCCGGTGGCCTCGATGTCGGAATTGTTGGTGACGTTCAGGGTGAAGCGCACCACGGCGGGCTGGGAGGGAATGGTGTCGTGGTCGCACTTGAGGTCCAGGGACAGCCGCAGGGTCTTCTCCGGGTCATAGACCTGCACAGAGACCGGCTCGAAGTTCATGGTGTGGCTCTCGCCGGTGTTGTCGTTGAGGGCCGCGGTCATCTTGAAGGTGGCCGGCTCGGTGAGGGTGAACTCCCGTTCCTTCTCCACCACGGTGCCCGCCGGGATCTCGAGCCCGGTGAAGATCTCGCCGCGCTGATCGTCCCGCACGGTGACATTGGAATAGGTGATGTTGCCGTTGTTGCTGAAGATCACCTTGATGACCGCCGGCTCACCGATGTTCACCGACGGGGTGACGGCCTCAGCCTTCACGCTCAGGTCGTTGACGGCCTTGGGCACGGTGATGTCGACGAATTCCTCGCGCTGGGTCTCGTCCTCGCCCGCCACGTTGTAGGCGATGGTGGCGCCGCTCACCAGATCCTTATTGCCCATGACGGCGATGAAGGTCACGGTCTTGCGGCCGCCCACGGGCAGCTTGTCGATGGTCTCCACACGGTTGGAGATCTTTTCACTGACGCGGACCTTGGTGAGCTCCACGTTGCCGTTGTTGACCAGATCATAGGTGACCGTCACCTGCTTGCCCTCACGGCACACCTCGGGGGTGATGGTGCGGGTGGCGTTGAGGCCGGCCTTTTCCATACTGTAGGTCAGGGCCACGGGCGCGTCAAGGGTCACGGTGAAGATCATGCCGGACGCGTCCTGCTGATGATACTGCACCTGATAGACCGCCCTGCCCTTGTCCAGCTCTTCCTGAGACACCTGCCAGGAGCCCTGCCAGGTGTAGAAGCCGTCGGCCTTGAGCTGAAGCTGCCCGTTGTCACCGAATGACTCCACCGGCTTGCCGCTGGGGTCCAGAAGCGTCACCGGATCGGTGATATCCTCCTTGGTGACATTGGCCACCCGCAGGGATACCTGGATCTCGCCGGGGCCGCTCATCTCCGTGCCGGTGGCTTCCACCGTCACCTCGATCGGATCCACCTGTTC
>CADCQZ010000111.1 GCA_902803675.1 uncultured Eubacteriales bacterium | reverse complement strand
GAAGTTCTGGATGGTGAGGTTGATGATCTCAAGGCCCATGTTGCTCATGTCCGACATGGCGGCCTTGATGGATTCCTGGGCGAATTTGTCCCGGTTCTGCACCAGCTCGGCGATGGTCATCTGGCCGATGATCTCGCGCATGTTGCCCTCGAGCACGTCCTTGGCCAGGGCCTTGATCTGGTTGGCGTCGTAGTGCAGCAGCTGTTCGGCGGCCGTGGCGATGGACAGGTCGTCCGATCCGATCTTGATATTGGCCACGGCGTCCACCAGCACGGAGATATACTCCTTGGTGGGCACGGGCTGGGCGGTCTTGATATCCACCTGCATCAGGCACATGTCCAGCCGGTCGATGCGCTCCACGCCGGGGATGTAGAAGGTGGCGCCGCCGCGCACGATGCGGTAGCCGAATTTCTTGGCGGAGACCGATCCGTCGGGATTGCGCACCTTGTAGCTCCGCCTGATCAGGCCGGAGATGATGAAGGCGGTGTCCGGCGGGGCGATGCGGTAGCGGGGCACGAACTTGATCAGGATGATCAGCGCGATGATGCCCACGGGGATCGACCACCAGTAGTTGGACAGGAAATCCATGATCTGCCGGGACTCCATAGAGAATTCCTCCTTTGGAAGGTATAGCGGGACTGTTTGATGTCAGGATAGCATCGGCGGCGGGAAGTGTCAATAAAAACCATGTAAAAACACCGGAAAACGGGCGGAAAAACAGGATCGGCCTTGTGTTTTGGCTCTGTTTGGTGTATAGTGTTTCTGCTATGGCTTCACTGATCATAGGATCTTAATCAAGGAGGAAATCCAAATGAAGAAACTGGCGTTGATCCTGAGCCTTATCATGCTCTTCTCCGCGGTGAGCTTTACCGCCCTGGCGGAAGCTCCCCAGCTGAGCGACGACGACCTGGCCCAGCTGGAAGGGCTTCTGGGTGAAGAAGGCGATACCGGCGAGTACCGGGTCCATATCGAACCGGACGACCTGAGCATCACCGAGGGACTGAACGAGGACTGGATGAATATCCTGCTCATGGGCGCCGACAACGATAACCCCAAGCAGATCAGCGGCCGCACCGACGCGATGCTCATCCTGAGCGTGAACACCGTGACCGGCGAGACCAAGCTGTCCTCCATCGTGCGTGACCTGTATGTGGATCTTCCCGTGCCGGGCGGCAGGCCCTGGACGGACCGCATCAACACCGCGTGCGCCTACGGCGGCCCCTACTTCGCCATGAAGACCGTCAACCAGCTTTTCGGCCTGAACATCTCCCGCTACTTCATCGTGAACTTCAAGGGCTTTGAGAAGATCGTGGACGACCTGGGCGGCGTGGACATCGAGATCTCCAACAACGAGGCGGCCCAGATCTACGAGTGGTCCCAGCAGAGGGCCCAGGGCGGCACCGTGGCGCACCTCAACGGCGCCCAGGCGCTGGCTTACGTGCGCATCCGCGTGCTGGACAACAACTTCGGCCGCAACGAGCGTCAGCGCAAGTTCCTCATCTCCCTGTTCAACAAAGTCGTCGCCGAGAACGACATCAACCAGATCTTCAAGCTGGCCGAGAACATGCTCACCAGCATGGACACCAATGTGAGCGCCGCTGACATGGTCACCCTGATCTTCAACGTGCTGCCCAACATCAAGGAACTGCAGACCTTCTCCTGCCCCCAGGACGGCGAGTACACCTTCTATACCACCAAGAGCGGCGCCGCCGTGGTGCTGGCCAAGGACATGGAAGTGGTGGCCGGCAGCCTGCGCGCGTTCATCTACGGCGAATAATTTCTGATCGACCTGACGGACCCATGCCCCGCAAAAAAGGGCATGGGTCCGTTATTCAGTCAAGGGGATTTTAGATCGATGAAATACTTTCTGGATATCTTAAGGGGCGTGGTGATCGGCGTGGCCAACATCATCCCCGGCGTGAGCGGCGGCACGATGATGGTGTCCATGGGCATCTATGACACCCTGATCCACTGCATCACCCATCTGTTCAAGGAATTCAAAAAGTCCATCCTCACCCTGCTGCCCTACATCATCGGCATGGTGGTGGGCATCATCGGGCTGAGCTTCGCGGTGACCTGGGGGCTGGACTATTATCCCTTCCAGACCAACGCGCTGTTCATCGGCCTGATCATCGGCGGCGTGCCCGCCATCTGGCAGAACATCCGGGACGAGAAATTCTCCCTGGGCGGCGGCATGGGCCTGTTCCTGCTCTTGTTCGCCGTGGGCGTGGGCCTGAAGCTGATGCAGGGCGAGACGGTGGCCGTGATCACGCTGAACTTCGGCACCATCATCCTGCTGGTGCTCATCGGCGCCCTGGCCTCCGCCACGATGGTGATCCCCGGCGTGAGCGGCAGCATGATTTTGATGCTGCTTGGCTACTACCGGCCGGTCACCTCCGCCCTGAAGGGCCTGGTGACCCACCTGACGAGCGGGGAGACGGGCGCGTTCTTGGGTGATATCGGGATGCTGCTGCCCTTCGCGGTGGGCATCGTGCTGGGCATCTTCGGCATCGCCAAGCTGATCGAGGGCCTGATGCGGAGCCATAAGGGCCTGACCTACTGCGCCATCGCCGGCCTGGTGCTGGCCAGCCCCGAGGTGATCATCATGACCGCCTTCGAGGGCGGGCAGGTGCTCACCTGGACGAGCGGGCTCATGTCCCTTGTGATGATGGCCCTGGGCGCCGCCATCGCGTGGTCCATGGGGCGGCTGGACGCGGACCGGGCGGAGAAAGACCTGCGCCGGCCCTGAGGAAAACGATATGACATGGAAAGCCCTTTTCGGGCATCTGAGTACGATCACCCGGCATCACCACATGGTGATGCTGGGCTGCTTTAAAGTGGGGCTCTACCGCCAGGGCCTCTTTCACGACCTGAGCAAGCTCTCGCCCGCGGAGTTCATCCCCGGGGTGAAGTACTACCAGGGCGGCAAGCGCAGCCCCACCGGGGCGGAGCGGCGGGCCACGGGGATCTCCAAGGCCTGGCTGCACCACAAGGCCCACAACAAGCATCACCTGGAGTACTGGCTGGACTGGACGAAAGAAAAGCCCGCCGTGCTCCACGGCATGCCCATCCCCCCAAAATACCTGGCGGAGATGGCGGTGGACCGCATGAGCGCCGCCAAAGTGTACCTGGGGAAGGATTATACCGACTTCAGCCCCCTGGAGTACCTGACGGACCCGATGCGCAGCAACGACTTACAGTTCATGCATCCGGACACGGGGAACACCCTCAAAGCCCTCTACGGCATCCTGGGCCGGGAGGGGGAGGACGCCTTCTACAGGGCGGTGAGGAAGCTCATCAGGACCGGGAAAGTAAAGGAGAGCGGCGATGCCTGACATCAAGCTGCCGCCGGAGGCGCTCTTCGCCGTCAGCCGTCTGGAGGAAGCGGGATATCCCTGCTATGCCGTGGGCGGCTTCGTGCGGGACGCCCTGAAGGGGGACCCGTGCCACGATGTGGACCTGACCACCGCCGCCTCCCCGGAGGAGATGCGGCGCGTGTTCGCCGGTGAAAAGCTGATCGCCACGGGCGAAAAGCACGGCACGCTCACCCTGGTGAAGGACGGCGTGCCCCTGGAGATCACCACCTTCCGGGCGGACATGCCCTACCTGGACGGCCGGCATCCCAGCGGCGTCAGGTTCTCCGGGGACATCAGGGAGGACCTGGCCCGGCGGGACTTCACCATCAACGCCATGGCGTATTCGCCCACAAGGGGGCTGGTGGATCCCTTCGGCGGCCGGCGGGATCTGAAGGCGCGGGTATTGAAGTGCGTGGGGGTGCCCCGGGAGCGCTTTACGGAGGATGCGCTGCGCCTCCTGAGGGCCCTGAGGTTCGCGGCGCGCTTCAGCCTGAAGGTGGACGGCCCCACGGCGGAAGCCATCACGGCCTGCGCGCCCCGGATCGCCCTGGTGAGCCGGGAGAGGATCGCGTCCGAGATGGACGGGCTGCTGAGCGCCCCGGGCGTGGTGGATATCGCCCTCAGGTTTTCCGAGGTGCTCTTTTGCGCGGTGCAGGAGCTGCGGCCCATGGCCGGCTGCCTCCAGAGGTGCCCCTATCATATCTACGACGTGTGGGAGCACAGCCTCCGGGCCGTTGAGAACGTGCCCCCCGTGAGCCTGCTGCGCTGGTGCGCCCTGCTCCACGATGTGGGCAAGCCCGCCGCCCGGGTCACGGACGAGACGGGGCAGGACCACTTCAAGGGGCACGAGGAGATCGGTGCCGGCATGGCCGTGAAGATCCTGGAGGGCCTTAAAATGCCCCGCCGCTTCATCGGTACCGCGGAGAGGCTGATCCGCCTCCACGACCGGCGCTTCAAGGTGCCGGAGGTCAAGTCCGTCATGCGCCTGCTGGGCGCGGAGGATACCCGGAGCCTGATCCTGCTCCAGAGGGGGGACCTGCTGGCCCACAGCCCCATGATCGCGGAGAAGGCCGCCGACCAGCTCGCTCTTCTGGGCGAGGTGGACCGGGTGGAAATGAGCGGCGAGCCCTATACCTTAAAGCAGCTGGCGGTGACGGGCGACGATCTCATCCGGGAAGGCATGCGGGGCCCCGGGGTGGGGCAGGCCCTGGAGGAAGCGCTCACCGCGGTGATGGTGCTGAACATCCCCAACGAGAAGGACACGATCATGGACTATATCCGGCGCAACCTCATGTAAGGAGGCAGGATGTTTCAAAAGACCACACGGCTGAGGAATATTTTGTCCGCGCTCACGATCATGCTGGGCGCGGCGCTTTGCCTTGCCGCGGTCGTGCTTTACGTATCGGGCTCCGCGGCGCGATCGGCGGATATGGCAAAGAGCGTGTTCACCCGGGAGGGGATCGAAAAAGCCCTCCTGTGGCTGCTGCCGCTGTTTTTGATCTGGCTGGCGGCCCTGGCCGCGGCCCTTTTCACCGGTGTGAAAGCGCGCGCCGCGGGGCCCGCGGCCGGGAAGGGCCCCATGGAGCCCCTGCCCGGAAAGGAAAGGACGCCCCTGATCCGGACGGCCCTGATGGTCCTGGCCGCGGGGCTGATCGTGTGGGGGGTGCTGAACGGCGGGCTCAACGACGTGTTCGTGAAAGCGGTCAGGATCTGTACGGAGTGTATCGGCCTTGGGTAAGATCATGATGTGGTGGCGGGCCCACCGGCCCACCACGCGCCGCCTGGTGCAGCTGTACGCGGCGCTTTTGCAGAACGCCCACCTGAAGGGCTTCGCGGAGGGGAAGATCTATTCCGGCCCCGCCAAGGCCGCCTGCGTGCCGGGGCTCAACTGCTATTCCTGCCCCTCGGCGGTGGGGGCCTGCCCCCTGGGCGCGCTGCAGAACGCGGTGGCGGCCTCGAAAAACCGCCCGGCTTTCTATGTGATCGGGATCCTGCTGCTCTTCGGCCTCCTTCTGGGGCGGGTGATCTGCGGCTGGCTGTGCCCCATGGGCCTCATCCAGGAAGGGCTCCATAAGATCCCTACGGTGAAACTGCGCAAGAACAGGGCGACCCGGGCGCTGTCATATATCAAATACGCGCTGCTGGCGGTGTTCGTGGTGATCATCCCGGCCCTGTATGCCCCGGAGGGCGCGGCGGTGCCGGCTTTCTGCAAGTATATCTGCCCCGCGGGCACCCTGGAGGGCACCGTGCCGCTGCTCATCCATCCGGCCAATGGAGATCTGTGGGGCATGCTCGGGGGGCTGTTCACGCTGAAATTCGTGATCCTTGTGCTGGTGGTCACGGCCTGCGTATTCATCTACCGGGCCTTCTGCCGGTTTTTGTGCCCTTTGGGCGCGCTCTACGGGCTGTTTTCCCGGCTGGCCCTCCTGGGGGCGCGGGTGGACGCGGCGGGCTGCAGCGGCTGCGGAGCCTGTGTGACGGCCTGCCCCATGGATGTGCGCCGGGTGGGGGATCACGAGTGCATCCACTGCGGGAAATGCGTGGATGTCTGCCCTGAAAAGGCCATCACCATCCGGGCCGGCCGGATCGTGCTGAAGGGACCGGATATCCCGGCCCCGGTGAGGAGGGCGCCGTGAGGATCGGGAAAAAGGCGGCCGCCTGGGCCGCAGCGCTCATCGTGCTCGCGGGCGCGCTCGTCTATTTCAATCTCCCCCTCGATCCGGCGCCTTCTCCCGCTCCGGCGCCTGCGGAGGATCTTACCCCTTCGGGCAGTGCGGAGGGGGAAAAACTGCCGGACTTTTCGGTCCGGATGACGGACGGGCGCGTGTTCACCCTGAGCGATCACCGGGGGAAGGCCGTGGTGATCGACCTGTGGGCGACCTGGTGCGCCCCCTGCGTGCGGGAGATGCGGTATTTTGAAAAGCTGCGGGAAACGCGGCCGGAGGATGTCGTCGTGCTGGCGGTGCATTCCGACCTGGTCACCGAGGACGTGGATCGATTTTTGAGCGAAAAGGGTTGGGCCCTTGATTTCGCGGTGGACTCCGACGGCGCCGTGGCTTCCCTCGTGGGGGCCGGGACGATGCTGCCCCACACCGTGGTGCTGGACAGGGCCGGGAAGGTGATCTATAACAGGCCCGGGTCCGT
>CADCQZ010000110.1 GCA_902803675.1 uncultured Eubacteriales bacterium | reverse complement strand
TGGGTGCTGATCAACCTGGCCATATCCACGGCGGTGCTGCTGGCCATGAATCTGCTGGAAAGCAGGCAGCGCGCGGAAAGGAGCGGCCGCCATGGCATTGACCGTTGATATCCGGAAGACCCTGGGGGATTTCCGTCTGGACATGCGCTTCACCGCGGACAACGGGGTGCTGGCGCTTTTGGGCGCCTCGGGCTGCGGCAAGAGCATGACCTTAAGGTGCATCGCCGGCGTGGAAAAGCCGGACCGGGGGCATATCGAGCTGAACGGCCGCGTATTGTACGACAGCGGGAAGCGGATCGACTTAAAGCCTCAGGAGAGGCGGGTGGGATACCTGTTCCAGCAGTACGCCCTGTTCCCCAACATGACGGTGCGGCAGAACATCCTCTGCGGCGTCAGGGACAAAAAAAACGGCGCCGCCGCGGATCTGATGATCCGGCGCATGGAGCTCACGGGCCTGGAGGGCCTGAAGCCTCGGCAGCTGTCCGGCGGGCAGCAGCAGCGGGTGGCTCTCGCCCGCATCCTGGTGAATGAGCCGGACCTGATGCTGCTGGACGAGCCCTTCTCGGCGCTGGACAGCCACCTCCGGTTCCAGATGGAGCGGGAGGTGCGCCGGATCATCCGGGACTTCAAAAAACCGGTGCTGCTGGTATCCCATTCCCGGGACGAGGTCTACCGGCTGTCGGACAGGATCGCCGTCATGGGCAATGGGCATATCGAGACCGTCGGCGAAAACCATCAGGTGTTTGCCGATCCCGTGACCCGGCGCGGCGCCGTGCTGACGGGCTGCAAGAACATTTCCCCCGCCCGCCCGAATGCGGACGGCACGGTCCGCGCCTCGGAATGGGGACTGGACCTGGACCTCCCGCGGTGGCCGTCGGACGCGGACTGCGTGGGCATCCGCATGCACGATATCCGTTTGGCCGCTCAAAGCGATACCGTCAATGTGTTCCCCTGCCGGGTGGAAGAGGTGGTGGAGAACCCGTTCTCCTTCACCGTGATGCTCCGGCCCGAGGGAACGGACGCGTCCCGGGCCGTCGGCTGGGAAACGGACAAAGAGACCTGGCGCCGTCATCAGGCCGAAAGGCTCGTGATCCACCTGCCTCCGGACGCTATCCTGCCCCTGAAGGAGTGAAGCGAATGAAAGAACACCTGGACTATGTGACCGCGCGTGACCTGCTGCTTTCCCGGGTCCGGCCCGTGGGGACAGAGCGCGTGCCCCTGGAAAACTGTTTCGGGCGCGTGCTGGCGCGTGACCTGACCGCCCCGGAGGACGTGCCGCCCTTTGACCGGTCGCCCTACGACGGATACGCCTTCCGGGCGGAGGACACATCCCGCGCTTCCCCCGATGCTCCCGTGACTCTCCGCCTGCTGGAGGAGATCCCGGCGGGAAAAGTGCCCACGCAGGCCGTGACTGAAGGCACCGCGGTCAAGATCCTGACCGGCGCCCCCATCCCGGAAGGCGCCGATGCCGTGCGGATGAAGGAAAAAACGGTCTTCACCGATGAAACGGTGAGCATGGACGCGCCCGCGAGACCGGGTGAGAACATCATCCGCGCCGGAGAGGACATGAAAAAGGGCGACCTGATCGCCCGCCGGGGCACCCGGATCGACGCGGGCCTCATGGGCACCCTCGCCGCCCAGGGCGACGCCCGCCCCGAGGTATACCGCCGCCTCCGTGTGGGCATCATTTCCACGGGCAGCGAGGTCACGGAGGCGGACGCCCCGGCCGCGCCGGGCATGATCCGCAATTCCAACCGGCACACCCTCACGGCCGCCCTGCTCAAAGAAGGCATGGCGCCTGAGTATCTGGGCCTCACAGGGGACGACATGGACGCCATCGCCGCGCTGATCAAGTTCGGCGCGGCGCGCTGCGACGCGGTGCTTCTGACCGGCGGCGTATCCGTCGGAGATTATGACCTGACCCCCGCCGCCATGGAGGCCGCGGGCTGCGAAACGCTGTTCCGGGGCCTCGCCATCAAGCCGGGCATGGCCTGCGCCTACGGGCTCCTGAACGGAAAGCCCGTGTGCGGGCTGTCCGGCAATCCCGCCTCCGCGCTGACGAACTTCTACCTGGCCGCACTTCCCGCGCTGCGGGCCATGGCGGGCCTGAATGAGCCCGTGCCCCGTCCGGTCACCCTCATCCTTCGGAGCGCGTTCAAAAAGAAGAGCCCCGCCACACGCCTCCTCAGGGGCCGGCTGGATCTGTCCGACGGCACCGCGGGCCTCATCCTTCAGGGGGATCAGGGAAACGTGGTGCTCTCCAGCACCATCGGATGCGACGCGATGGCCATCGTGCCCGCGGGCAGCGGGCCCCTTGAGGAAGGAACTGAACTGAAAGGATTTTTGATATGAAAAAGATTCGGGTAGAGGACGCCGTGGGCATGACACTGTGCCACGACGTGACCAAGATGGTGGACGGTTTCAAGGGCCCCGCTTTCCGCCGCGGGCACGTGATCCGTGAGGAGGACGTGGAAGAGCTGAAGAACATCGGCAAGAAGACCGTGTTCATCTGGGAGGAGAACGCCGGGGAGATCCATGAGGAGGACTGCGCCCGCAGGCTCGCCGCCATGGCGCCCGTGGAGAACGCCGAATACACGGGACCCAGCGAGGGCAAGGTGATGCTCATCGCCCGGGAGCGGGGCATGTTCCGCGTGGACACCGCGCTGTTGAAGGAGATCAACAGCATCGGGGACATCACCATCGCCACCCTGCCGGACCATTATCCGGCTCAGGAGGGCGCGGCCCTGTGCTCCATGCGCATCGTGCCCCTGACCACCCAGGTCACGCAGATCGAGGAGGCTGAGAAAAAGTGCGCCGGCAGGCAGCTTCTGCGCCTGATGCCCTACCGGCACAGGAACATCGGCGTCATCATCACCGGGTCGGAGGTGTATTCCGGCCGGATCAAAGACAAATTCGAGCCCGTGGTACGGGAAAAGATGAAACGCTGGCCCGCCGACATCGTCAGCGTGGCCATCTGCGATGACGACCTGGACATGATCACGGGCGCGGCGCGGGAGGCCCTCAAAAAGGGCGCAGACTTCCTGATCTTCACCGGAGGCATGTCCGTGGACCCGGACGACCTGACCCCCACGGCCATCCGCGCCCTGGGGGCCCGGATCATCAGCCACGGGGTGCCCTCCCAGCCGGGGAACATGACCCTGGTGGCGTACCTTGATGACATCCCGGTGCTGGGCGTGCCCGGCGCGGCCATCAGCCTGCCCACCACGATCTTCGACGTGCTCCTGCCCCAGATCTTCACCGGTGAGCCCCTCACCCGGGAGGACCTGATCCGCCTCGGCGACGGCGGCCTGTGCCAGCGCTGCAAGGCCTGCCACTATCCCAACTGCACTTTCGGAAGGTATTGATATGATCGATCAGTACGGACGCAGTATCCGGTACCTGCGCCTTTCGGTGACCGACAGGTGCAACATGCGCTGCCGGTACTGCATGCCCGAGGAGGGCGTGCCCCTCAAGGCCCACGGCGACATGCTCACGGAGGACGAGATGATCCTGGCCGTGAGGACCGCCGCACGGCTGGGCGTCGTCAAACTGCGCCTCACCGGCGGCGAGCCGCTGGTCAAAAAGAACATCCTGTCCATCTGTGAAAGAGCCGCGGCGGTGGACGGCATCCGGGACGTGTGCATGACCACCAACGGCACCCTGCTGCCTCCCCTGGCGGAACAGCTCAAACGCGCGGGCCTCAGGCGCGTCAATATCAGCCTGGACACCCTCAACAGGGACAAATACGCCGCGATGACCCGGGGCGGGGACCTGGACATGGCCCTCCAGGGGCTCAGGACCGCCCTTGAGACCGGGTTTGAGAAGGTGAAGATCAACGCCGTGCTGATCGGCGGCTTCAATGACGACGAGATCCCGGCGCTGGCGGAACTCACGAGGAAGTATCCCCTGGACCTGAGGTTCATCGAGCTGATGCCCATGCCGGGGGGCGCCGTATTCGGGGACCGCAGCTACATCCCCGCCGACCGGGTGCTGGAAATGCTCCCCGACGCCGTTCCGGAGGATGCCGAGGGCGTGGCCAGGCTGTACCGCCTGCCGGGCGCTCCCGGCAGGATCGGCCTGATCAGCCCCCTGAGCCGGCACTTCTGCGATACCTGTGACCGGATCCGTCTCACCGCCGACGGGCGTCTCAAGCCCTGTCAGCACTCCGCCTACGATATCAGCATCAAGGGCCTCTGGGAGGAGGTGATGGAAAAGCGCATGCGGGCAGCCATCTGGGGCAAACCGCGCC
>CADCQZ010000109.1 GCA_902803675.1 uncultured Eubacteriales bacterium | reverse complement strand
ACGATCCCCTATGTCACCCATGTCATCGAGGCCATGGAGATCGTTTCCCGCATGACGGAGGACGAGGAGCTCCGGGCCGCCGCCGTTCTGCATGACACGCTGGAAGATACCGATACCCTTAAAGAGGAACTTTCAGATGCTTTCGGCCCGCGGGTGGCGGACCTGGTGGCCGCTGAGAGCGAGAACAAGCGGGAGGAGCTCCCGCCGGAGCAGACCTGGGCGATCCGGAAGGCGGAAACGGTGAAGCATCTGTCTCAGAGCGGAACGGAGATCAAAATGCTGGCTCTGGGGGACAAGCTTTCCAATGTGCGGGCCATGGCCCGGGACTACCGGGTGATGGGGAATGAGCTTTGGAAGAAATTCAACAATCCGGACCCCGCGGCCCAGGGACGGTATTACGGCAGCCTGACCCGGGCGTTCGAAAAGGATGAGTCTATCCGCGGTACTCCGGCCTTCGCGGAGTATGTGGAGCTGTGCGTCGGGCTGTTCGGTGAAGACTGTGTCCGGTGACTAAAAAACACTTTTCCAGTAAGGGGGATCTTCCATGGACCAGGTGTTCAATCCGTACCTCCCGGAATGGGAGTATATCCCGGACGGCGAGCCCTACGTGTTCGGTGACCGGGTGTATGTCTACGGCAGCCACGACCGCTTCGGCGCGCCGCTGTTCTGTCTCAATGATTATGTGTGCTGGTCCGCGCCGGTTTTTGACCTGTCGAAGTGGACCTGCTCCGGCGTGATCTACAGAAAGAGCCAGGACCCCATGAACCGTCTGGGGCTGCGCCTCCTCTTCGCGCCGGACGTGGCTTTGGGCCCGGACGGGCGGTATTACCTGTACTACGCTTACGATTTCCTGGGGGCGATCGGCGTGGCGGTGTCAGACACCCCGGACGGGCAGTACCGGTTCCACGGTCACGTCCACTACCCGGACGGCACGGTGTGGGGGAGACGCAAAGGGGACGAGTTCCCCTTCGATCCGGGCGTGCTGGCGGATGACGACGGGCGGGTGTGGCTCTACTCCGGCTTCGAGACGAAGGTGCCGGCGGCCCTGAGCCGTTTCCGCGGCCATAAGAATTCCGGCGGCGTGGTGCTGGAACTGGAACAGGATATGGTGACGGTGAAAGCGGGCCCGAAGCTCCTCTTCCCCCTGAAGACCAACCGGGAGACGCCTCCGCCGGAGGGGTTCCGTGGGCACGAGTTCTTCGAGGCCTCGTCCATCCGGAAGATCGACGGGAAGTATGTCTTCGTGTATTCCTCCACCAACAATCACGAGCTGTGCTGGGCGGTCAGCGACCGGCCGGACGGGGAGTTCCGCTTCGGGGGCACCCTGGTGGATCAGGGCGATCTGTACATGGAGGGCCGCGCGGAGGAAAAGGACGCCCTCAATTACCTGGGCAACACCCACGGGGGCATGGTGTGCCTGAACGGCGACTGGTATATCTTCTACCACCGGCAGACCAATCAGCACTCCTACAGCCGCCAGGCCTGCGCGGAGAAGCTTGAGCGCGCCGCGGACGGGGGGTTCCTTCAGGCGGAGGTCACTTCCTGCGGCCTCAACGGAGGCCCGCTGCGGGGGGAGGGGGAGTATCCGGCGAGGATCGCGTGCCATCTGTGGAGCAAAGACGGCACGGCCCGCTACGACCGGAGATTCGACAAGAAACAGCACCCGTTCTTCACGCAGGACAAAAAGGATGACGATCACGGCGCGGTGCAGTACATCGCGAACATGCGCTCGGGCGCGGCGGCGGGATTCAAATATTTCAGGTTTGAGAACGCGGACAGGATCGCCGTCAAGGTGGGCGGCATGGCCTCGGGAAGGATGGAGGTCTCCAGCGATCCCGGATTCTCCGATCTGTGCGCCGTGATCGATATCACTTCGGCGGGGGAAAAGGCCTGGCATGAAGCGGAGCTTAAGATCCCCGCGGGCGTGCGCCCACTGTATTTCCGTTTCACCGGAGAAGGCGCGGTGGACTTTTATGCTTTCAGGCTGACGGAACGATCCTGACCGGCCGGATCCCGGAAAAGCGAACACCGGAGAGCGTCACTGATATAAAGTGATCTCCCCGGTGTTTTTTTGATCCTTGATGGAGCCGTTCCTTATAGCGTTGTACCGTATCCGTCGTCCCGGTATTCATCCCGGGTGTCCTTTCCGGCAGGCGTGATATGGTATCCGTCCAGGGTCACGTTCTTCGCGTGCCGGGCCCACAGGGCAAAGGCCGGGGCGGGGCCGATGGAGTCGATCATGTGGGCGTCGGGATAGACACCTTTGAGATCCGGATACCGCGAAGCGTCCGGCGCGGGCCCTTCCCAGGGATACTGCGTCAAAAGCACGTCCTGAAAGGCGATGTCTTCCATGGCTTTTTCCGGGATGCCCATCAGGTAGGATCCCCGCGGCCCGTCGGCATCCCCGCGGATGTGGGTGATCAGGACGCGGCGCAGTGTCCCGATCGGGGGCCGGGGATCGCCGGGCTTGACCCGTCCCCGGTCCTCCAGGCGGAAAAAGAAGGGGCTCCAGGCCCGGGTGATCATAAGATCGGTGAATAGAAAATTTTCCAGGGTGCCTCCGTCCACCGTTTCCAGGGATACGCCGCTGTCGGCGCATGGATGCTTCAGGCCGGAGGGATCCTCCGCCAGACCGCCGATGCGGCAGCGCCGGATCAGCACGTTCCTGAAATCTCCCTGGGTGTCGGTGCCTACCTTGACGGCGTTGCAGGCGGAGTAAAAGTCACAGTCCTCCACCAGCACCCTCTCCAGGGGCCTTTGGGACGCGCCTTTGAAGCACAGGGCGTCGTCCCCGCTGGATACCCGGCAGTGCCGGATGACCACGTCCCGGCAGCCGTCGATATCCATGCCGTCATTGTTGTAATTGGCGTGGTTGCGCACGGTGAGGCCCTCGAGGAGGACTTTTTCGCAGTTCAGGTAATTCTGCATCCAGCAGGCGGCGTTCTTCAGCGTGAGGCCGCTCACGTGTACTCCGCGGCAGTCGATGATACGGATCAGGAAGGGACGTCCCGGCGTGCCCTGAGCGGTTTCCGCGCCGGGGAAATGATGGGGGCTGCCCCGGCCGTCGATCACGCCCGCGCCGCACAGGGAGATGTTTTCGCACCCCTCCGCGTAAATAAGGGACTGGTGCATCCCCATGCTGGTATCCTGCACCGTCAGCCGCCCGGCGTGCATCTCGGGATAATCCTTGAGGTCCGTTGCGGCCAGGAGCCGGGCTCCGGCGCAGATCTCAAGGCGCACACCGGAGCGCATGACCAGCGTCCCGGTCAGATAATCTCCCCGCCGCAGGCGCACGGTACCGCCCCGGTGAGCCGCCGCCGTGTCGATGGCGCGCTGGATGGCCCGGGTGGCCATCTCTCCCGGCACGAGGCCAAAGTCCTCCGGGAAGAACACCGTATCCGTTCCTTCCCAGGGACCCACGAGAGCGCTGAGCTTCTCCGCCATGAGATCCAGTTCGGCTTTGAGCGGACCGCACCAGGCCGGCAGGGGACCGAAGGTCAGGCATCTGTCGTTCTCAGTCATTCACATCATTCCTTTCCTCATCCTCGATGGGGACTGTCCCGAGGATATGTCCGTCCCGGTCGGTCATGATCCGCTGCCCGCAGGGCCGGGTGCCGATATCATGCCCGTCCACCCGGATCAGAGCGCGCTTCCCGTCGCTGCGGATGCCGTAGCGATGGTCATAGAACGCCGCTTCGTAATCATATTTCTCTCCGCTGCCCAGGCTGAACCACACCTGCCCCAAAAAGGGACGGATCCCCAGGCGGTGGGCGATGTGCTCCAGGGCTGCCAGCATGGTGGGACCGTAGGCGTCCTGGATGGGCTCACCGCTGCCCTCCGAAACAGGCTCGTGGGTGACGGCGTGCACCAGGGAAGGCCGGCCTGTGAAAGGGTCGAACTGCTGGGTGAAGCGGTATCCGCCCGCGGCGACGGCCTGTGTGAGTATCTTTCCGAGCTTTGTGACCAGGGCGTGATACCCGTAGTTTTCCAGGGCCGTGATGGCCCGCTGCCAGGTGAGGCCCTCTGGCTGGCCGCTCCAGTTGTTTTCCGGGGCGTTGCGGAATTCAGGATCCGAGACCGCTACGCTGGGCAGGGGGAAGGGCGTCCAGAACTCCTCCGGGCATGTGAGATGCTCTTTGACGAAGCGCTCCGCCATGGCCGGGGAGAGGGAGCCGAAGTACATGCACCTCAACGTGTTGTGGCACAGGATATCCACGGTTTTTCCGTTTTTGTCCCGGTCATAAAAGGCGCCGCGCCTTTCGTCCCACAGCCCCCGGCGCAGGGCGTCCGCGACCTGAGACGCCTTTCTTTCCCATTCTTCCGCCCGGCCGTCCTTCAGGATGCGGCTGATCTTTGCGAGAGTATCCCGGCAGGCGTAGCTCCAGCTGGTCACATCCATGCTGGCCATGGGCACCACGCTGTACCCTT
>CADCQZ010000108.1 GCA_902803675.1 uncultured Eubacteriales bacterium | reverse complement strand
GTATTTCTCAGACTGCATCATCGCGGCCATCCAGTACTTGGTGGTGGACGCCTGCGCGGGGTCGGTCATGATGATCTGGCCCTTCCACTTGGGATCCAGCAGGTCGTTCCAGGTCTTGGGGGCGTCCGCCTCATCCACGCCGATGAACCAGGCGATGCCCATGGTGACCAGACGGCCGGCGGTGTAGTACCCTTCGGGATCCATGTATTCCTTGGCGATATGCTCGGTCTCCGGGGACACGTAGGGCTGCAGCCAGCCGTTGGCCTTGAAGGCTTCGTAGTCGGAGGGGTCGCCCAGCCACACCAGGTCGCTGGCGATCTGGCCGCCGTCCTGGGCCTCGGTGGTCATCTTGGTGACCAGCTTGCCGCCGCCGGCGTAGTAGTATTCCATATCCACCGTGGGATACTTGGCCTCAAAGGCCTGCTCGATGGCCTGGAGCTGCGCTTCCTGCATGGAGGAGTAGAGCATCACCTTGCCGGAGGGGGTCTCGGCCAGGGCCATGGCGGCCATGGACATGACCATCACAAGAGCCAGAATGATCGCGACAGTTTTCTTCATATGAGGGCCTCCTTTTAAATTATATTGCTGTCGGAAATTATACGTAAATAGCCCATTTTTGTCAATAAAAAACATATGTCGCTCAGCTCAGCATTCGCTCTGAAAAGGACCCGCGGACCCGGATGCTTTCAGTATATACCGGTGCAGTTTCGCTTCGTGATCAAGATCGACGGGCATCGGCGCGCGGCCCAATGCCGCCTCGCCCCAGGCGCGCATCATTTTGTCATACCGGTTGTAAGGCCCGAAGGAACGTTTTTCCCCGCGCGCGCCGTCAAGTCCGGTGCACATATTGCAGGGGATCACTTCCTCCGGCTCGCCCTGCAGCTGCAGGATCAGGTCGATCAGATGGCAGCCCAGGAAGAACATCATGCCGCCTTTGTACATCCGCAGCCAGTCGCGCTTTTCGGGCCTGTGCAGGCAGTTCATCTGCGCCTGTACATACAGGATCTGACCCAGTTCCCCGCGCTCCTTCATCGCGAACAGTTCCCGGACCGCGGGATTGAAGCGGTACATATACCCCAGGGAGAACACGTTCCCATGCACTTTGAGATAACGGATGAGATCCTGAAACTCCTCCCCGTCCTCGCTGCCCAGTTTGTCCATGTGCACGTGCAGCCCGTGTTCCGCCGCGATGCGCGCGTATTTGGTGAGCTTCTTTTCGCCGGTCTCGATCACCGCGCCTTCGAGGCCGGGCAGCTTCAAAGCTTCCTCCAGCGTGTAGCGCGGCATATCAAGAAAGTGCTTCTTCGCGCCGCCGTCCGTATCCGATCCGGCAAAGTATTTCCTGTCGCCTTCGAACTGACAGGTAAGGTCATCCTCCGGGATCACGTAGCCGAGCACATCGAACAGGTCCTCCTGCCTGCGCAGGGACGCGAAGACCGTCACCGCATGATCATGCTCGCCGCCGATCTGGATCACTTTCAGCTTTTTCACGGACGGTCGCCTCCTGTGTACGGGAGCCCGGGGTCATCCCGATCGGTCCCGTTCCGTTCGCATACATCTTTTTCTGCATGCATATGATATAACGGTTTTAAGTATTTATCCATATCGATCACGGAATTCTTCATAGAAAACCGGCATGATGCCGAAACCGGGAGGCCCTGTGCCCGTCACGATCGGCCTGTCGCCCTCCGGTCACGGAAAGTTTCCGGATTCCCGAAATTGAAACCCGTTTCGACAAATAGATACTTGCATAATATGGAAGGATTTGATACAATTTTATACAACTAAGGATGCCCGGGCAGGCTCATCTGCCGGGATCCGGATCAATATCTACCATATAGAAGGAGGAATACCCTATGAAGCGCATTCTCGCAACGCTTCTGGCGCTGGTCCTGCTGCTATCCCTGTGCAGCTTCGCCGCCGCCGAAGACAAGGTCGTCCTGAAGGTGTATCGCTCCGTGCCCCAGATCTACGAGGGCTGGGAATACGGCGATGACCCCGTCTCTTCCTGGATCGAGGATCTGGCCGGCGTGGACATCCAGTACAGCTACGCCACCACCTCCGACCATCAGGAGCTGTACACGATGATGGTGTCCGGCGACATCGACAACTATGACATCATCATCACCAACGGCACCTACATCCCCCGCCTGGTGGACGAGGAATTCGTGGTGCCGCTCAACGACATCGCCGATGAGTACGGCTATCAGGAGTTCTACGATCTCCTGCCCAACGGCATGATGGGCGCCCACGGCATCGATGGCAAGCTGTACTACTACGCCAAGACCTACGGCGACGACACGCTGCTGGCCACCGTGCCCGCCGGCCTCAAGGCCCCCGAGAACTTCACCATCAACTATCCCTGCGTGGTGGAGCGCCTGGGCGTCGAGGAAGGCACCGTGCACACGCTCGACGACGTGGCCAAGGTGTGCGCCATCGCCAAGGAGAACGGCGTGGACTACCCGCTGTTCCTGTCCTGCACCGGCATCGCCGACCCGCTGCACGGCCTGTCCTGGAGCCAGACCATGAACACCTCCATGGGCGGCCCCGGCTTCGTGTATCCGCAGGCCGACGGCACCGTGACCTTCAACTACAAGGCCGAGGAGTACAAGGCCGGCCTGAAGTGGCTGAACGAAATGTACAGGCTGGGCTACGTGAAGGCCGACAACTTCACCTTCACCGCCTCCATCAACGACGAGACCGTCAAGCAGATCGCCCTGCAGAACAACGTGGCCTTCATCGTCGGCCACTCCTGGACGCTGGAGCAGCACATCGCCGACTACATCCCCGTGTACCGCGCCTGGAAGGTGCTGCCCCTGGGTGAGGGCGTGCAGCCCGAAGACGTCCGCGCCATGTGCTGGAACGGCAGCCAGATCGGCTCCGCCGACATGTGGATCACCGCGGCCAGCGAAAACAAGCTGGCGGCCCTCAAGTGGATCACCACTTACATGAGGCCCGACGTGCAGATCGCCTGCCTGTACGGCTTCGAGGGCGAGGGCAAGCACTTCACCGTGGACTACAGCCAGGATCCCAACGGCATCATGGTGAAGAACCCCGACATGCTGGCGGATCAGGCCAACATGACCGGCGCCGAGTTCCAGAAGAAGTGGGGCTACTTCAACAACGAGATCTCCGACTACCGCGGCCGCTACGGCCAGGTCGCCTGGGACCGTCCCACCCTGGTGGACGAGAACGGCAAGCACACCCTGCTGGGCGACTATGACTGCACCCTGGGCGCCATCTACGCCCATCCCTTCAAGACCGGCAACCTGACGCTGAACCTGACCGACTCCGACCAGGCCGCGCTGCTGGCCACCCTGAAGAGCGTGTGGGCGAACGCGCTGCCCGACATCGTTCTGGCCGCGGACGACGCCGCCTTCGAGGCCGCCTACCAAGCCCTGCTGGACAAAATGGAGCAGGCCGGCATGGGCGAAATGGAAACGATCCTGACCGAGCGCTACTGGAAGTACGCGGACCAGCTCCACGAGGTCTTCAACGCCAAGTGGGAAGCCGCCGTCGCCAGGTAAAAACGATCCCGTGGGACCGTGCCTTCGGGCACGGTCCCGCTTTTTCCTTATGGATCCGGTCCGCGCGGCGTGACCGGCTTTTCCCTCCACCGGCCCGAAAGGAAGATGGCCTATGACCACCGCATCAAACCGCCTGACCAGGAAGACGCCCCTGGAGCGGCTGAAGATCTTCGGCCGCCAGTTCTGGCGGCAGCGCTACCTGTGGATCTTCGTGCTGCCGGCGCTGGCGTTCATGATCTTCCTGAAGTTCTCCCCCATCCTGAGCCTGCAGATCGCCTTCAAGGATTTCAAGCTCCGCGGCAAGCAGAGCGGCGTGTGGGGCAGCGCCTGGGCGGATCCATGGTTCAAATGGTTCAAGGAGCTGGCCCGGGACACCACCCTGGTCCCCGCGATCGTCAACACCCTGGGGATCTCCCTGCTCAAGCTGGCGGTGTGCTTCCCCGCGCCGATCGTGTTCGCCATCCTGCTCAACGAGGTGCAGTCCGCCAAGCTCAAGCGCACCATCCAGACCATCAGCTATTTCCCCCACTTCGTCGCCTATTCGGTGGTGGCGCTGATCCTGAGCAACATCCTGTCCAACAACGGCCTGGTGAACAGCCTGCTCATCCGGCTGGGCCTGCTTGATCAGCCGTACCTGTTCCTGGGGGAGAAAAACGCCTTCTGGTGGGTGGCCGTGTTCACGGACCTGTGGAAGACCCTGGGGTGGAATTCCATCATCTACTTCTCGGCGCTGACGGCGATCCCGATGGAGCAGTTCGAGGCCGCCACCATCGACGGCGCCAACCGCTTCCAGAAGATGCTGTACATCACGCTGCCGGGGCTCAAGCCCACGATCCTGATGCTGCTGATCATGCGCATCGGCTCCATCGTGAACGGCGCGAGCTTCGACCTGAGCTACCTGCTGTACAACCCGCTCAACGCCGCCCGCAGCGACATCCTGTCCACCTACATCCTGCGCACGGGCGTCACTCTGGGGCGCTTCAGCTACGCCACCGCCCTGGGCCTGATCGAGTCGGTGATCATGCTCATTCTGGTGGTGACCGCCAACAAGGTGGTCGACAAACTGTCGGGGGAGGGATTGTTTTGATGAGCGAAAAGACCGCCCCGCTTTTCCGGTGGCTGAAAAAAACGAAGATCACCGTTTTCGATATCGTCCTGGACATCGTGCTGATCTTCCTGTCCCTGCTGCTGCTGATCCCCTTCTGGCACTCCATCGTGCTGGCCTTCTCCGACGGCTCGGACCTTACATGGAACGGCATCAGTTTTTTCTGGCCGCGGGTCATTTCCCTGGACAGCTTCAAGCGGGTGTTCGGGGACCAGGAATTCCTGATCGCGGCGCGCAACTCCGTGCTGCGCACGGTGCTGGGCTGCCTGATCTCGTCCTTTGTCACCGGCGGCTTCGCCTACGCCCTGAGCCATAACGACCTGAAATTCAGGAGAACGCTCACGGTGTGCGGCTTCATCTGCATGTATTTCAACGCCGGCCTGATCCCCAATTACCTCAACATCAAAAACCTGGGGCTGTACGACTCGTTCCTGGCGTACCTGATCCCGATGGCGTTCAACATGTTCAACTGCATGGTGTTCCTGACCTATTTCCGGGGCATCCCCTCCGACCTGGAGGAGAGCGCGAAGATCGACGGCGCCAACGAGATGATCTATTTCTTCCGCATCCTCATCCCCGTGGCCATGCCCGTGTTCGCCTGCATCCTGCTGTTCGACGCCGTGACCCAGTGGAACGCTTATTACGACTGCATGATGTACACCAAGCACGAGTCGAACACCGTGGTGCTCAGCTTCAAGTTCGCCAAAATGCTGATGAGCCAGCAGTACCTGGACGTGGTCGCGGCGGACCCGAACCTGATGAGCCCGGAGGAACTGGCGATGGCCCGGGGCCCCGTGTCCTCCCTGACGCTGCAGATGGCCACGATGGTGATCACCACCGTGCCGATCATCTGCGTGTATCCCTTCCTGCAGAAGTATTTCGTCAAGGGCCTGATGGTGGGCTCCGTCAAGGGCTGACGAACGCAAAGGGAAAGGAGGCGGAGAAATGGGCTGGCCGGACAGTCTGCTGATCGTGGACGATCAGGCCGAGGTCAGGGAAGACCTGATCCGGCTGTTCGCCGAGGCGGGGATCCGCCCCTCTAAGATCTGGCAGTCCCATGACGTCGCCTCCGCGTGCCGGCTCTTCGACGAGAACGCGCCGGACCTGACGCTGGCGGATATCGTCCTGATGGGCGAAAGCGGCTTCGACGTAGTGCGCCACATCCGGGAAAGGGACGCGGACGCCCCGCTGATCATGATCACCGCGTATCCGCAGTTCGATTTCGCCCTGGACGCCATCCGGTATCACGCGGACCATTTCCTGGTCAAGCCCGTGACCGTGAGCCAGCTGGAAGCCGCACTGCTGGACCTGGCCGGCGCACGCCGGGGCCTGCCCGAGGAAGATGAGGAGCGCCTGAGCTTCCGGGTGCTCAACCGCATCCTCAAGGGCAGAGAGGACCTGAGCAGCCTCGAGACCGTGCGCAAAAAGCTGGGCATGGACCGTTTCCCCGGCCCGGAGCAGGTCTTCATCGTCGCGGAAGCGGAAGAAGAGACCGTCTCCCTCCTGAAAGCCCAGTTTGCCTCGCAGGGCATAACGGCGCTCGTCTGGCCGCTGGACGACAGCCACGCCGTCATGATGTTCTCCCACGATCCGGCAGCGGGCTGCGACCCCGCCAGGCTGCTGGATCTCATTTTGCGCCGAGCCGGCATGGACGCGTACCGGGCCGGCCTGAGCCGCTGCCCGAAGGAGACGGCCCTCGGGGAGATATACCGCCGCGCCTGCTTCGCCCTGCAGTACACCCAAACCCGGGGCGTGAGCGGCATCCCCGTCCGCTACGAGCAGCTGGACCTGACGCGCATCATCGTCACCGACTGCCACGCCGCCCTGATGGAGGCCTTCGACCAGCGCAGCGAGGAAGGCTTCCGGGACGCCCTCCGGGAAATGAGCGTCTTCCTGAGGCAGTGCGGCATCACCGAGGGCCCCGGCGGCGCCTACGACGAGATGCTCGCCATCGAGGGCCTGCCGCCGCTGAAGTTTACCGGCCGGGAGGGCAGCTTCGCCGCGCAGGCCATGAAGCATTTCCGCGCGGTGACAAAGGACCTGCCGCCCCTGCCCCGGCCGCTCAGGATGGGCGCGGTGCGCCGGTCCATCCTGGCCGGCCTGTCGGGGCCCGTGGACCAGGAAGCGCTCTCGGGCATCTGCGGCATCAGCAGCGGGTACGTGAGCAGCCTGTTTTCCCAGTACACGGGCCGGGGGCTCAACGACTACCAGCGCTCGACGCGCCTGCGCCTGGCGGCCGAGCTGCTCAGGAGCACGGACCTGAAGGTCATGGACATCGCAAGGCTGACGGCCTTCGAGGGCAACAAGCATTTTTACGCCCTGTTCCAGAGCGCCTACGGCCTGGCGCCCGCGCCGTACCACGACATGTGGGGACAGGCGCACTGATCCGTCAAAAGCTTCAAGGAGGACGCCCCATGAGCAAGGCAGCCCGTACAAGCACCCTGCAGCGGAAGCTGGTGCTCCGCGTGCTGCTGGTGTTCTGCCTGCCGCTGCTCCTGATATCGGCGTACACGCTCTTCTCCATGACCCGCATGCTCCGGAACAACGCCGTCACCGCCGCCGACGCTATCGTAGCCACGGCGGAGCGGGAGATCGTCTACGCCGTCGGGAGTAGCGCGGACGAAGCGAGCCAGCTGGCCATGGAACCGGCCATAATCCGCATGCTGTCCGGGGAACACGGCGACGCCGAGACCGTCCACCTGATCCTGGACCACCTGCAGCCCTTCCGGCAGAGCATGGCGATGCACAACCGGTACTTAAAGGCCCTGCGCGTCCTGCACACCAATCCCAGCCTGTTCCCCGTCCAGGAATGGCTGATCCCCCTGTCTTCGGAAGCGGACATGCTCCCCCTCCTCAGGGACGTATCCGGCCGCCGGCAGATCTATACGGTGTCCTATCTGCCCGAAGGGCGGCCCTGGAGCGTCGGGAACGAGAAAAACACGTGGTGCATCGACTACGCCGTGGTGGGCGGCGGAGGCCTCGTGGTCGGGGTCCTGGAGACCGTGCTGGATCACCGCGCGATCTGGGACGCCGCTGTGGAGACCGTCGGCGAGAGCGGCTATGACCTGATGATGTTCTCGGGCGGCGATCTTATCTCCGCCACGAGCACCCGCTTCGCCGCGGAGGCGGCCGCGGCTCCGGAGGGCGTCTCCCGGGCACGGGGATGCACGGTGATCAGGCAGCAGGCCGACGGGCTCGGCGTATCGCTGTGCTGCGTGATCCCCGCCTCGATGACCTCCCTGTCCTCGGGGCGGATGCTCATGCTGGCCGCCGCGCTGCTGATCATCATCGGCCTGGCATACCTGATGGTGCGCGCCGTATGCCAGCGCCAGCTGAAGGCCCTCAACGCTCTGGTGGCGCGGATGGACACGATCGGAGGCACGGCGGCCGACGAGGATACCGACAGCCGGGAGGACGATATCCTGAGGCTCTCCCGGCATTTCGAGAGCATGTACGCCCGCCTGAACGAGACCCACGAGAGGGAAAAGCAGCTCCTGTACGACGGCCTCACCAACGAATTGCGGCCCCATTTCATCTGCAACGTGATGGATCAGCTGCGCCTGCAGGCCGAGCGCCTCAGGCAGCGCGAGCTGGCGGAGTCGATCATCTGCATCAACCAGTATTTCCGCTACGCCATGCTGGACCAGTGCGACCGGGTCCCCCTGGCCGCCGAGCTGGAGAGCGGCATGAACTACCTGAAGCTGGTCAACGCCATGCGGGAGGACAAGATCACCTTCGACGTGGTCCTGGACGCCTGGGTGGAGGAGCACCTCAAGGAGATCAGCACCCTGCGCCTGCTGCTGCAGCCCCTGATCGAAAACGCGGTGCGGCACGGCATCGGCAGGCAGCGCAGCGGGTACATCAGGATCTCCGTCAGCCGCGGGGACAACGCCCTCACGATCCGGGTGGAGGACAACGGCGCCGGCATGACCGCGGAGCAGACGGCGCAGCTCAACGCGCTGATGGAGAACGCCGACCATGCCGAGAACGGGCGGCACCTGGGGCTGATCAATATCAAGCGCCGGCTCAACCTCATCTACCCGGAGCGCAGCAGCGTCACTCTCGAGGCGGCGGAGTATGAAGGCACCACGGTGACCGTCCGGATGGAGGACGCGCCGGACACGTGACAGGCGGCCCCGTCCGGGCCGGAAAGAAAGGATCATATCCCTATGAACAGGAAAATCACCGTCGCATTCATCGGCTGCGGCAAATTCGCCAGGATGTTCGTGCCCCTCTTCCAGCACCATCCCCTGTGCGAAAAGGTGTACGTGTGCGATATCATCCCCGAGCGCGCGCAGGAATACCGTCAGCAGTTCGGCGCGGAGATCATCTCCAGCTTTGAGACCGCGATCGCCCGGGAGGATATCACCGCCGTGGCCATCTTCACCCAGCGCCACCT
>CADCQZ010000107.1 GCA_902803675.1 uncultured Eubacteriales bacterium | reverse complement strand
TCGGGCAGGGACTCGGCGATCTTAGCCTGCACATCTTCGGGGAAGAAAGCCGCGGGGGCGTTATCCTTCACGAAGTCGATGAGCTCGGCCAGGGTCTCGTCCACCTTTTCGCTTTCGGTGATCCGGATGATCAGGCCTTTCGTGTCCTTGGACGGGTCGCCGTCAGCCACCAGATTGGCCACGCTGCCGATATCGGAAGAAGTCTTGGAACGCACGGCCGCCAGGGCGCAGGTGGCACCGAGGATCAGGGTGAGGGTGAGCAGGACAGCAAGAGTCTTTTTCATAGGGTGAGAGTCTCCTTTCGTTCGCGTTTGTTGTTCGTTGTCAGAGTGTGCTTTACTTCTTTGGCTCATATAAAGTGCGCAGGATCCACTCGGCGGTGGCCTTTTCCTCCGCGTGGAATTCCACGAACCCGTCTGCGCCGATCGTATATTCACCCGGGAGAGTCTCCACGGGAAGAATATCATAACTGTAGATCTGGTTGAGCTGGTTGACCATCTGCCCCCGCTGGAAGGAGCGGTGGCCGCCCATATCCTTCATGGTGTCAAAGAGCCTGCCGGCGAATTCCGGATCCTCCTTCATGAGGGCCTTCGCCTGGGACAGGGCCGCGGCCATGAACACCCGCTGCCGCGCCATGCGGGATGCGTTGGTGCCGTCCCCCACGCTCATCCTGGCGCGCACCAGGGCCTCGGCCTGCGCGTCCGTGAGGGTGACGACAGCGCCGGAAGTGAACGCGGGATCCACCGCCGTGAGATCCTCGGGGATGGTGACGGTGACGCCGCCCAGGGCGCTGTTGAGCACGCCGATATCATCCAGCATCAGGGACATGTACTGCTGCGCGGTCTCCCCCGCCAGCAGATTCGCCGCCGCCTGAACGGTGTGCCGGCAGCGGTCCTCTTCCGACCCGCCGTAAGCGTGGGCCAGGCAGATCTGCATCCGGCGGGTGCCGGCGTCGTTGCCCAGCACGCCCACCACGGGCACATCCGTGACCGCGTCCCGGTCGATCTGCAGGCGGGAGACGGTGTTGTTTTTATGGTCCAGGGCCACGAGCATCAGAAAGTCCGCCTGGCCGCCGTCCCGGAAGCCCTCGGGCTCGTCGCCCTCCTCCCGGTCCACACCCATCACCAGCACGGTGGTGACCTCCGGGCGGCGAAGATAGATGGCGCCGTCATATTCCACGGCATGGAGGCGGCCGAAGCTCTCGCTGGCCTGCTGCCTCTCCTCCGGATAGGCGTTCTGCTCGTAACTGCGCCCCAGGGCGTAAAGGCCCGCCAGCGCCGCCGCGGCCAAAAGAAGACCGACGCATGCCCGGAGGAGCATGCCCTTTCTGGAGCGGTAACGGCTGCGGGATCGAGACTTGGACATCGCTTTGACTGACCTTTCAAACCTGCCCGGACGACGCGCCGGGCGTGATGAGATACCGGGACGCTCCCCGGGCAGGATCGGGTATACGGTGACGGGAGGCGGGCATGGGACATCAAAAAGGAGGATACATGAATACACACCTTAATAAGAGGAAACTCCTCCAGACACATTCTTAGCACAATCTTAAGGGAATGTCAATGATGTAAAGTTTAATAGCGGCGGTGACTCCATTATATTCCATTATGTTAACGATAATCCAGGCCGTGATGCCCGCTCCCCGCGCGAATAAAAACAGGGAAAAAACAAGGCGCGGCAAGGATCCGCGGGATCTTTCACGGGTCGCGATCCGCGGGCGCGGGGCCTTGAGGAGGCTGTTGTCATCCGCCGGAATATCTGGTATAATACGCGTGCGAGATCTTATCGCGAATAATCAAAGTTCATGAGGAGGAACTATCAATGGCTAAATGGGTATGCAATGTGTGCGGTTATGTGTGGGAAGGCGAGCAGCCCCCGGAGAGGTGCCCCCAGTGTAAGGCGCCCGCCAGCAAGTTCACCAAGCAGGAAGGCGAAATGACCTGGGCCGCCGAGCATGTGGTGGGCGTGGCGCAGGGCGTGCCGGAAGACATCATCGCCGATCTGCGCGCGAACTTCAACGGCGAGTGCAGCGAAGTGGGCATGTACCTGGCCATGGGCCGTGTGGCCGCCCGTGAAGGCTATCCCGAGATCGCGGAATACTGGAAGACCGCCGCGTTTGAGGAAGCGGAGCACGCCGCGAAGTTCGCGGAGCTGCTGGGCGAAGTGCTGACCGACAGCACCGAGAAGAACCTGAAGATGCGCGTGGAAGCCGAGAACGGCGCCACCGCCGGCAAGACCGACCTGGCCAAGCGC
>CADCQZ010000106.1 GCA_902803675.1 uncultured Eubacteriales bacterium | reverse complement strand
GAAAGGCTCGAAGAAGCGGACGCCCTGCTCAAAAAAGCCCTGGATGAGGCCGGGGACGGCCCCTGCCGGGAACGGGTGGAACGGGAGCGCCTCTCCGTCCGGTACGCGCATCTCACGCGCCTGCCCCTTGACGCCCCCCACCGGGACGATCTCATCGACGCCTTCGCCCGGGACGCTGAAGCCCTGGGGATCACCGAGCTGTTCGAGCGCAAGAGCCTTTCAAGCTCCGTCACCGTCATGAAGTCGAGCCGCTACGCCCTGGACCGCTCCGCCGCCGAGGCCATCTCCTACCCCATCTGACCCGCCCTCACGAAAGGAAGAACTGTCAATGAACTGGACCGGGATCGTCATTCCCCTGTTCACCGCGCTGGTGACCATCGTGGGCCTCATGACCCAGATGACCAAGGACGACAAGGATGACAAAAGGAAAAAGCCCGTCAGGATCCTGCTGTTCGTCCTGCTGGCGGCCGCGGTGGGGCTGATCATCTTCCATATCGTCACGGGCCTCCTCGGGGACCGCCTGCCCGGCGCCGACACCGCCGGCCCCACGGCCCAGCCCACCGGGGCGCCCCTGAGCGAGCGCGCCCGCATACAGGTGGATCCCACGGCCCACGAGGCCTCCATGAAGGACACCTACACCTCCGACGAGTTCCTGGAGGCGGGAAGGATGTATGAGGAAGGCGCCGACGGCGTGGAACAGAGCGACGAAAAGGCCCTGGAAAACTACCTGAACGCCGCGGAAAAGGACAACCCGGACGCCATGCTCAAGGTGGGCGAGTTCTTCTGGTACGGCAAGGCCGTGGAAAAGGATCCCGCCCAGGCCTTCCTGTGGTGGAAGAAAGCGGCGGACGCGGGCAGCCATGAGGGGATGTACCGCCTGGGCTACCTGTACTATCAGGGACAGGGCGCGGACCGGAACTACGTCTTCGCCCGGAAATGGTTCCTTGACGCCGCCGAGGCCGGCAATATGAAAGCCCTCCGGTGGCTCGGCAACCTGTACCGGGACGGCCTGGGCGTGGAACAGGACGTGGAAAAGGCCTTCGGATACTACCTGAAAAGCGCGGAAGCCGGCGACGCCCCCGCCATGAATCAGGTGGGCCTCGCCTGCCAGTACGGCACGGGCTGCGAAAAGGACATCCGGAAGGCCGTTGAATGGTTCATGAAAGCCGCCGATGCGGGGGACGCCTCCGCCATGTTCAATCTGGGCTACGGCTACCATAACGGGCTGCTGACCGATACCGGCGCGGGCGACCGGACGGAAGCCCTCAAGTGGTATCAGAAGGCCGCGGAAAACGGCCACGCCGACGCGAAGAACAACCTGGCCCTGATGTACTTCAACGGGGACGGGGTGGAAAAGGACGAGAAGAAGGCCGCGGACCTCTGGCAGGAAGCGGCGGGCAGCGGGAGCGCCACGGCCATGGACAACCTGGCCATGTCCTTCCGCTACGGCCTGGGCGTGACACAGGACATCGCCTCGGCGGAAAAATGGTATGAGAGCGCCGCGGAAAACGGCCTCATCCGGTCCATGGTCAGCCTGGCGGATCTGAGCTATTACGGCACCGAGCGCCCTCAGGATCAGGAAAAGGCCCTGAACTGGTACCTGCGCGCCGCGGAGACCGAGGACACCTACGCCCGGTACCTCTCCGGCTACAGGGCCCTGAACGCCCACGGCACCGAGGAGGATCCCTTAAAAGCCGCGGAATGGCTCAGGAAAGCCGCCGCCGCGCAGGATGAGACCACCGTAAGCGAACTGAGCGCCTCGCAGTACCTCACAGGCGGAACCGATCCCGGGAGCGCGGACTACACCGGCACCGGGCTCAGCGGCCTCCTTTCGGCGGACAGCGCCGAGCTGGCGCAGCGCCTGAGTCGGTTCTATGACGAGGGCCGGTACGTCCAAAGGGACGAGGAGAAGGCCCGCGCCTGGGCCGAAAAAGCCGAGGAGATCACAAAACAGAACGCCGCGGAATGAGGCGATCCGTTGCCCCTTCATTAACAAAATATTGAAAACAGTCCGGCGATACTTTATAATACAGTCATTACGCCGGGCTGTTTTTTAAGTTTGACCGGCATTATCCCTGCCGCCGTCCTCGCTGAACACTCACACCACGAAAGGATATTTATCAATGACTACCGGTTTGACTGTCACTTTGCTCGTCGGCGTACTGGTTCTTATCGGGACCGTTATTACGAACATGTCCAATCTTTCCAAAGACGACAAAGACGGAAACAAGAAAAAGCGCATGTGGGTCTATCTGTCGGTCCTGCTCGTCGCAGCACTGGCCGCGGCTGTTTACCTGATCTTCAGACTCGCGTCACCACCGGACGACCCGGATCCCACACCGGCGCCGACACAGACGGCTGAAGCCACCCCCCATCCGACACAGACAGCTGAGCCTTCTCCAATATCGACACTGACACCTGAACCCATCCCTCAACAAGAGGATAACAGATCCTCAGATAAGACCGATGCTTCCGCCCGGTATATGGCCGTATTATCGCGCCTGCGCGCCAAGGGTCTCCCGGACGATCCCGCCAAATCGACGGAATGGCTGGAAAAAACCGTAGAACAGGGTGATCCGGACGCCGTGAAGGTCCTGGCCGACCGGCTCATCCACGGGGAATACGATCCAGAGGACGAGGGCAAAGTCATCGCACTGTTCGAAAAAGCAGCCGACCTTCCCGATGACGGCGCTTATTTCGCTATGTGGCTCGGCTGGATGTACGATAAAGGAGAGAAACTGTCTCAAAATACTGAATTCGCCCTTAACTGGT
>CADCQZ010000105.1 GCA_902803675.1 uncultured Eubacteriales bacterium | reverse complement strand
GCGATGTCCTCATTGCCGTGGTGGCTGGCCCCGTCGGGGCCGTTGTCCATGCCCGGATGGGTGGCCAGAAGCTTCAGATTGGCGTGGGCGTAGCAGGCCATGCGCACCTGGGTCCACGCGCTGCCGGTGCAGAACAGGGCGAAATTGACATAGAACGGGATCATGCCCTCCATGGCCAGCCCCGTGGCGATGGATACGCCGCTGCCCTCGGAGATGCCGCATTCGATGAAGTGATCCGGGTGCTCCTTTTGGAAATGGGCGGTGCGGGTGGCGCCGCTCAGGTCCCCGTCCAGCACGAACAAACGGTCACAGTACAGCTTGTTGAGGGTCCTGCCCACATAGTCCCTCAGGGATACGGTATCGTATGTCATAGGGACTTTTCCTCCTTTTCAAGGTCCTGAAGGGCTCTTGTGTAGTCCTCCCCCTGGAGGCCCGCGGAGTGGTAGGCCACGTTGTTCTCCATATAGCTCACGCCCTTGCCCTTGACGGTCCGGGCGATGATGGCATAGGGGCCCTCCTTCCAGGCGCGGGCCCTTTTAAGCGCCCCGAGGATCGCGTCCATGTCGTGCCCGTCGATCCTCTCGGCCCGCCAGCCGAAAGCGGTGAATTTCTGCGCCAGATCCCGGTTGTCCATCACCTCGGCCGTGACGCCGGAGGAGGACAGCCCGTTCTCGTCCACGATCAGGATCAGGTCATCGAGGCGGAAGTGGGCGGCCTGGGCGGCGGCCTCCCAGATCTGTCCCTCGTGCATCTCCCCGTCGCCGCAGATCACGTACACATTATGCGGGTCCCCCGCGTGCTTCTTGGCGATGGCCATGCCGATGCCGATGGACAATCCCTGGCCCAGCAGACCGGTGGTGGCGTCCACTTCCTTCAGGCGGTGGGTGCAGGGGTGCCCCTGCAGGCGGCTGTCCAGCTGCCTTAAAGTGCCCATCTCCTCGTCGGACAGGATGCCGTAGTGATGCAGCACGGCGTACTGGGCGGGGACGGCGTGCCCCTTGCTCATGACGACCCTGCTGCGCTTTTCCTGCGTGAGATCCACGTCAGTCGCGTAGACCGCGGTCAGGATATCGATGACGGACAGGGATCCTCCCGGATGCCCGGCGTTGGCTTTGTGGATCATCTCCACGATGGCCCGGCGGTTCCGGGCTGCCAGGGCCTTGAGTTCCGCTGCGGACTGCATACGGACGCCTCCTTCGGTTCTGATTTGGATGAAATTAATTTCATTGTTTCCGGCGGTATCATACCCCCGCGGCGCGGCCTTTGTCAAGGGGAAAGCCGCCTTTTTGAGTTGACATCGGGGGCGGGGATGTGCTATCATTCTTTTGTCATTGGAGAGTTAAAGGATATTGAGCGCTGGTCCGTGTTTGATAAAACTATTTTTATCATGATGATGGAAGGGCGGCTGATTTGTTGACGTTGAAGCAGGCGGGCCTCATCGGCATCGGGCACTGCTGCCGGGACACCCTGTGCACGGTGGAGGCCTATCCCCCGGAGGACGGCTCCACCCATATCCTGAGCATGGACGATTCCCAGGGCGGGGGCGCCGTGGCCACCGCGATGGCCGCGGCGGCGAAGCTGGGGGCCCCGGCGGCGGTGATGGCGCACCTGGGGGACGACGCGGCGGGGGAGAGCATCATCGAGGGCTTCAGATCCTTCGGGGTGGACACCCGGTACATCAGAAAGATCCCGGGGGGCCGGAGCTCCACCTCCATCGTGATGGTGGATCCGCAGAAAGGCACCCGCACCAAGTTCCCTTACCGGGACGCGCTGCCGCCCCTAACATTCGATGAGGAGCAGAGGCGGGCCATCGGGAGCTGCCGGGTGCTCCACCTGGACGGGACCCGGTATGAAAACGCCGTCAGGGCCGCCCGGATCGCCCGGGACGCGGGCGTGACGGTCTCCCTGGACGGGTGCTCCCGCCAGAAGGACAACGATCTCAACATCGCCCTGGCGGGCCTGGCCGATATCCTGATCATGAATGCCGTGTACCCCTTCAAAGTCTCCGGCAGGGACGACATCCCGGGAGCGCTCCGGTTTTTCGCTT
>CADCQZ010000104.1 GCA_902803675.1 uncultured Eubacteriales bacterium | reverse complement strand
TGACGGCCTCACCTGCTTCGCCTACCGCAGCGGCCTGACCAACGGCTTCATCGCCTACCGGGACGCGGCCAGGTTCACCACCCGGGAGCAGATCAGGATCAATCCCTACTCCCCGATCTTTTACCAGCAGGATGACTTCTATGAGCCCTTCTACCTGGTGCGCCCGGACTATGCCGACCGCCTGGCGGACAATCTGATCGGCACCCTCAAGGACAGGGGCGCCTACGGCGTGGCCTTCCGGGACATCGGGTATCTGCTCAGCGGCGACTACAATCCCAAGGACACCACCACCCGTGAGCAGGTCAAACAGATGAACATCGACACGGTCAAAAAGGCGAAGGCAGCCGGCGAGGCCGTGATGATCAAAGAGGGCTTCGACTACGTGATGCCCTATGTGGACCTGATCACGGATATGGGCCTGAGCGGCATCGAGTACTCGATCATCGACGAGCTCGTGCCCTTCTACCAGATGGCCATCCACGGCGCCGTGAGCTACACCGGCCTGCCCATCAACCTGCAGGGCGACTGGCAGACCGAGCTGCTCCGCTGCGCGGAGTACGGCGCCGGGCTCAATTTCACCTTCATGCATGAGAACGCCGAAGTGGTGCAGGACACGCTCCATACCGGTTATTACGGCGCGTCCTATGACCAGTGGACCGATGACGCGCTGAGCCTGATCGCGAAGTATCAGAAGGATATGGCGGGGATCAACAGCCTGCGCATGACCGGGCATGAGCGCCTCGCCGCCGGCGTGACGCAGACCGGGTACGAGAACGGCACCAAAGTGTACGTCAACTATACCGACAAGGACTATACCGGCGGCGGGCTCACGATCCCTGCCCGCAGCTACTTGGTGGAAAGGGGGGATGAGTGATGGCAAGGCAGAGATCCTCTCGCGAGAAATGGAGCCTGAGGGAGTCCGTCCTCACGTTCATTCCCGGGAATGAAGTGTACGGCACCATGCGGTCCCGCAACGCGCGCCACGGCGTGATGTTCATCCTGCCCTTCATCATCGGTTTCCTGGTGTTCATGGCCAAGCCCCTGATCGAGTCGCTGATCATGTCGTTCCAGGAGGTCAACCTCAATCAGGACAACACCTTCATCGGGCTGGACAACTACAAGTACGCCTTCGGCGGCGATCCCTACTTCAATCAGCGGCTGGTGGAGGAGATCCCCCGCATGCTGATCAACTCGGTGGCCACGCTGGTACTTTCCTTCGTGATGGCCGTCATCCTCAACCAGAACTTCAAGGGCAGGACCCTCGCCAGGGCGATCTTCTTCCTGCCGGTGATCCTGTCCAGCGGCGTGCTGCCGGGCATCGAGAGCCAGAACGAGTTCTACAACATGATGCAGGGCATCTCCGAGCAGGTGTCGGAAGCCTCCGGCGTGAACCTGTCCGCCGCCCTGGAAGACCTCCTGTCCGTCTCGGGCGTGGGCGGCGGCGTGTTCGATGTGCTGTTCCAGATGATCGACGCGATCTATGACATCGTCATGGCCAGCGGCATCCAGATCATCGTGTTCCTGTCCGGCCTGCAGGCCATCTCCCCGTCCCTGTACGAGGCGGCGGACGTGGAAGGCTGCACCGCCTGGGAAGCCTTCTGGAAGATCACCTTCCCGATGGTGAGCCCGCTGCTGCTGGTCAACGCGATCTACACGATCATCGACTTCTTCATGAAGAACGACAACCGGGTCATGGAGCGGATCAACGAGCTGATGCAGCGCCTGGAGTTCGGCCATGTGTCGGCCATGTACTGGATCTACTTCGGGGTGGCCCTGGCATTCATCGGCATCGTGACCATCATCATCTCAAGGGGGGTGCATTATTATGAAGACTGAGAAACCGGCCATGCCGCCCCTGACGAGACCCAAAAACAGGAACACGGGATACATCGCCAAGCAGAGGATCAAAAAGACGGCGATCTCCGTGATCCGCGCCCTGCTGCTCTTCGGCATGTGCTTCATGATCATCCAGCCCATGCTCACCCGCTTCGGCGTCAGCCTGATGGAGGAGCGCGATCTGTACGACTCCACCATCGTGCTGGTCCCCAAGCACGTCACCCTGGACAACTTCAAGATCGTGTTCACGCTGACGAATTTCCCCAAGTCCATGCTCAACACCCTGTGGACCAGCCTTCTGGTATCGGTGCTGCAGGTGATCGCCTGCACGCTGGTGGGCTACGGCTTCGCGCGGTATGATTTCCCGCTCAAGAAGTTCTGGTTCGGGTGCGTGGTGGCCCTGATCATCATCCCGCCCCAGACGATCTCCACCTCCCTGTACACCTATTTCGCCAAATTCGACTTCCTGGGGATCGTACGCCTGTTCAATAACGGGCAGACCGTCAACCTGCGCGGGTCCGTGCTGCCCTACGCGCTGATGAGCATCACCTGCATGGGCCTGAAGAACGGACTGTACATCTACATGCTCCGCCAGTACTTCAAGGGGATCCCCAAGTCCCTGGAGGAGGCGGCCTATGTGGACGGCTGCAGCACCATGCACACCTTCGTGCGCATCATGCTGCCGGACGCCATGCCCACCATCATGAGCTGCTTCCTGTTCGGCTTCGTGTGGCAGTGGACCGACCTGTTCTACACCCGCAACTTCCTGGCCACCAGCTACCGGCCGCTGTATTCCACGGAGCTGTCCACCATCGTGTCCCGCATGGCGCGCTACTTCTCCGTGGACGCCGACAAGCCCATCATCGTGCCCGTCGGGCGTCAGCAGCAGCTGATCTCCATCGGCGTGCTGGTCTGCTGCATCCCCCTGGTGATCCTGTACGTGTTCACCCAGAAGATCTTCGTGCAGTCCATCGCCATGTCGGGCAGCAAGGAATAATTGTGCTTGCAATTTCCGAAACCTATGGTATAATACGTTTAGAAAACGATTTAGTTATCAGTTTATGACCGTTTGTTCCATCCGAATCTGTGCGCGTGGTGTTTCAAGCGCGTGTGGACAATAACAAATATTTTTAAGGAGGAAGTCATCATGAAGAAACTGTTCGCCCTGCTTCTGGCCGCTGTGATGCTGCTTGGCTGCTGCGCTCTGGCCGAAGAACTGCCCGAAGGTTACCCCGAGATCAAAGAAGGCGTCGATTTCGGCGGTGCCAACCTGTACATCGATTACTATTGGGGCCCCAACCCCCGCAAGGATGATCCTTCCGAGGAAGAGCAGGCCCAGTATGACTATCGTGACTGGATCATGAAGACCTACAACGTCAACATCGTGGAAGAGCAGCTGGGCGACTGGGGCTCCATCTCCACCGAGCTGACCAACTTCGTGGGCGCTTCCGACGGCTCCCTGCGCCTGATGGTCCTGCCCCCGGATTTCGTGGGCGGCCCCATGGCCAACGGTTATCTGGCGGCCTGGAACGAGAACGATCTGATCAACTTCGAGGATGACCTGTGGAACGACTCCACCGTGGACTTCATGACCGTGAACGGCAAGGTCTACGGCGTGGCCACCGGCAATTCCGAGCCCCGTCACTGCCTGTACTTCAACAAGAGCATCCTGGAGGATGCCGGCATCGACTGGAACACCATCTATGACATGCAGGCGGACGGCACCTGGACCTTCGAAGCCTTCGAAGAGATGCTCAAGAAGATCCAGAAGGATACCGACAATGACGGCGTCATCGACATCTGGGGCATGACCGGTTCCAACGTGGATATGTACCGCGTGGCCGTGTTCGCCAACGGCGGCTCCTTCTTCGATTTCGATGAGAACGGCAAGCTGG
>CADCQZ010000103.1 GCA_902803675.1 uncultured Eubacteriales bacterium | reverse complement strand
GGTCATGTTGTGGGCGTCGCGGAAACCGTCTCCGGTGGAATGGATCATGATGGGCAGGGATCTCATAAGTCATTATCCTCCTTAAAAATGGATGAATTTCTTTGTGGTGTTCACCGGCTTTCGTCCCGGTGACGGTCACAGGATAACACAGCGACTGTCACACATCCGTCACATGGATATCGACATCTGTTTCGGGCCCGCGCCGGTCCCGACGGGATGCTGTTCGTTCAGGATCGCCGCGGCCGGGCGGATGATCTGATCGAAAGCCTGTGTGACGAAACTGTGACACTCCCTGTGATATTCTTTATCTGTCCCCGGGAGGAACGGGGATGAAACGAAGGAAAACGACTTTACGTCGGGGAGGAAACAGCAATGTTCAGGAAGATCATGATCACAGCTTTTGTCGCCGTGGCCCTTATCGCGACCGTCACGCCCGCCGTGATGAAAGCCAACGATATCCGCCAGGATCTGACCGCCGTGATCGCGCGGACGAGTGACAAAGCCGCCCTGAACGACAGCGCCCTGACCGACGATCATGACGCGGCTCCGGCCGCCGCTCACGAAAACAAGGCCCCGGCGGACCACGCTTCCGCCGGGCGGAACGTGAACATGGACCGGGCGGCGGGCTACAAGGCCCATGTCACGGACCTGGCGATGGAATGCGGCAAAGCGCTGCGCGGCTCCAACATGTTCAACTCGAACGTGCTGGGCGTGCTGGGCGGGATCGTTCGGGACGCCATCGGCGCGAAGTGACCGGCCCTGAAGATCCTTACGAAAACTTCTTCCGTTTTATCGGCCCCGGGCCGAAAATATGCAGGAGCCGCCGATATCCCCGATCGGGATGCCGGCGGCTTTTTGTTTGCCAAAAGCGCGGCCGCGGGTCGCGGGGAGAGTTGATTTGACGGGAAGTTACGGGTATCATAGGGGCAGATGCCCGGCTTTGATGACTGCCGGCCGGACGGAGGTAAAGCGCATGGCGGATGAGAAAAGAAGAACGGGGCTGTTTAACCGCCTTTTCGGCAGACGGGATCCTGTTTTTCAGGCACCGGCGGCACCGGAAAAACGGCCTTCCTGTCCCGTGTTTGAAAAGGCGGAAAGCAAAGCGGCTCATGTGGATATCCCCGACGGGGTGGAGATCATCGGGGAGCGGGCATTTGAGGGATGCGCCCTCACGCTGAGGTCCGTCACGATCCCGCCGAGTGTCCGGGTGATCCGGGAACGGGCGTTCTGTGACTGCCTGTATTTGACCGAGGTGCGCATCCCGGAGGGGGTGGAGGTGATCGGTGGATCCGCCTTCGCCCACTGCGGCGATCTGCAGCAGGTCCGGATCCCCGGGAGCGTGAGGGAGATCGGCGCGCGCGCGTTCAGCTCGTGCGGCTCATTAAAGTCGGTCCTGATCCCGGACGGGGTGGTCTCGATCGGGGAAAAGGCGTTCGCCTCCTGCTCACAGTTGACCCAGGCCGTGATCGGGGACAGTGTGGAGCGGATCGGGCCCGGGGCCTTCGATCACTGCTATAAACTCCGGTCCGTCACTTTGCCGGGGAGCCTCAGAGAAATAGAACGCAGCGTGTTTTGGGAGTGCGTGGATCTTCGTTCGATCGTGATCCCGGACGGCGTCACCCGGATCGGTGCCGGCGCGTTCAGGCGCTGCAGGCTGCTCCGGTCGGCCCGGATCCCCGGCAGTGTAAGGGATATCGGGGCGGAGGCGTTTTCGGGCTGCGAAGAGCTGGATCCCGTCGACATCCCGGACGGCGTGCTTTGTATCGGGGACCGCGCGTTTCAGAAATGCGGCCGCCTGACGGAGATCGTTCTCCCGGACAGCGTTACTGAGCTCGGAGATATGGTGTTCGAGGAATGTGCCCGGCTGCGGGCGGTCACGATCCGGGGAAAAGTGAAGCGGATAGGCGGCTGGACGTTCGGCAAATGCCCCGCGCTGGCCCTGGTGCGGCTGCGCGAGGATACGGACAGCATCGAGCACACCGCCTTTTTCGGATCGGTCGCCGTCACGGTGGTCTGTCCGGAGGATTCCTTCGTGTCCCGCTGGTGCCGTGAGAAAAGGGTCCCTTTCCTTTACGATTATCAGTTCGAGGCCTTTCACGGCGTGATCCCCGCGGGGATCGAAAGGCTTTCGTCCCCGTTCCTGGCCGATGAGGAAAAGCCATATATCTTCATCAGCTATTCCCACAGGGACCGGGACGCGGTGCTGCCGGTGATAAAAGGGCTGTACGAGTCCGGCTGGCGCGTCTGGTATGACGAGGGCCTGACCATCGGGGACAGATACGACGAAACGCTGGAGGAGCACGTCCGCGGCTGCGCGGCGGTGGTGCTGTTCATGACGGACAACTCGATGAAAAGCCGGTACATCCGGGACAATGAGATCCCCTGGGCCGTCCGGTACGATAAACGGATCGTGAAATGCGCGCTGACGGAAGGGGCCGATATCCGGGTCCCGGAGGGCTCCGCCGCCGCCGTGGTGCCCCCGGAGGGGATCGGGGCCGCCCTGGAGAGCGTCTGCGGCCTTACCCGGGGAGAACCCCGGACGGCGAAGGGGATCACGGTGGTCTTCGACCCGGCGAAAAGGGACGCGGATGCCGCTTCGGGTTTCGCCTGCGGCCTCTATGCCCCCGGGAGCGCGGCTGCCGCCCGGGCGATCCTGCTGGAGGCGCGCAGCAACGGCTGTGTCTTCCGCGGCGGGGCAGAGGAAGAACTGCGCTCCGCGGCCTGTCTGGTGGTATTCCTGGACCGGGGATACCTTTCGGATGAGCGCCTGATGAGGATCCTGACCGACGCCTGGCGG
>CADCQZ010000102.1 GCA_902803675.1 uncultured Eubacteriales bacterium | reverse complement strand
GCGCCCACGGCCACTCCCACGCCCAAGCCCACCTCCGCTCCTGTTTACAGCGAGAACACTTACCTGCGCAACGGGGACAAGAGCAGCCTGGTCAGGAAGATGCAGGACAGGCTGATCGAGCTCGGATACCTGACGGGCAGTTCCACCGGCACATTTGACAACGCCACCGAAGCGGGCGTGCGTGCCTTCCAGAACCGCAACACTTCCTATACCGACGGTGTCGCCGGCAAAATGACCCTGGACGCGCTGTTCTCCGCCAAGGCGCGCACCACCACTACCCCCGCGGGCGTGATCGGCATCAGCCTGCAGCCGGGGATGTACGGGGACGCGATCAAGGCCGTGCAGACGAGGCTCAAATCCCTCGGATACTACACCGGCAGAGCGGACGGGAATTACGGGGACGCCACGGAAGCAGCGGTCAGGACCTTCCAAAGCCTGAACGGGCTGAAAGTGGACGGTAAATGCGGTTCCGGAACACTCAACGCTATATTCGCGCAGGATGCGCTCACATTCAAGCAGGCCGGGGGCAGCTCGTCATCGAGGGTGACGCTGCCCCCTTCTGCCAGAAATGTGACCCTGCCGCCGGCCACCCCGAGGGTCACCCTGCCTCCCGCCACCCCGAGAGTCACGCTCCCTCCGGCCACCCCGAGAGTCACACTGCCTCCCGCCACCCCGAGGGTCACACTGCCTCCGGTCACCCTGCCCCCCGCCACCGCGAGGGTCACACTGCCGCCGGTCACCCTGCCCCCCGCTACCCCGAGGGTCACTCTGCCGCCGATCACCCTGCCCCCCGCTACCCCGAGGGTCACGATCCCTCCCATCACGCTGCCTCCCGTGACAGCGCCTAACGGCGGCGGCACTTACCGTACTGTCACCCCGGCTCCCGACGGCGACTATGTCACGCTGCAGCTCGGGGATCAGGGCCCGCTGGTCATGCGCCTGCAGCAGGCCCTCAAGAATCTCGGTTACTACACCGGCACTGTGGACGGGTTCTACGGCGAAGGTACCATGAGCGCCGTCAAAGCCTTCCAGCGGGTCAAAGGCCTGAACACGGACGGCAAGGCAGGGCCTGCCACCCAGAGGGTGCTGTTCGAGGGCGACTTCCCCAACGAAGCCTGACCGGCTCCGGCCGGCGATCAAGGCGGAGGAGGCACAAAGCCCCTCCGCCGATTTTATGCTGATGCAAAGAAGGACCGATCATGCCTCTTAAAAAGATATGCGTTCTGCTCGTGATCCCCGTTCTCCTCCTGACCATGTGGGCCCATGCCGAAGAAACGGCGGAAGAGGACACCCGGGACAAATATGAGATCTTTTTCGATCACACGGTATTCCTCGGCGACAGCGTCACTACCCAGCTGAGGACTTACGCCCGGGAAAAAAAGCTCCTCCCCGGGGCCAAATTCCTGTGCGTGACCAACTATAACCTGGGCCTCGCCTGCCGCACCTCTCTCAACGACGCCGAAGCGCAGCTCACGCTGCGCGGCATGCGGGTAACGGTCCCGGAAGGGCTCAAAATGCTCCAGGCCGAAAAAGTCTTCATCCTGCTCGGGCTCAATGACCATGCCGGCTCCAACCTGACCGTGGACATGGAACGCTATTCCCGGATCATCGACCATATCCGCAATGTCCTGCCCGATGTCATGATCGTGGCCCAGACCGTCACACCCATCCAGAAGCGCCTTCAGGGCAAAACACTGAACCAGGAAAACATGAACAGCTTCAATGAGGCGCTGGAAGCCCTGTGCGCCGAAAAGGGCGTTTACTTTCTGGACATCGCCTCCCCGCTCAAGGATGAGGAAGGCTTTTTGAACACCGCCTACGCCAGGGACCGCTCGGACAATGTGCACCTCAACGACGCGGGGCTGAAGGTGTGGACCGATACCCTTTACGCCTTCACCGACGCCCTGATCGCTCAGGACGAGACCCTGACAGGCCCCGGGGAATAAACGATGGCTTTCACATCCGTCACTTTCATCTTCCTGTTCCTGCCCCTGTTCATCACGGGGCTCTTTTTGGTACCGGCAAAGGGCAGGCTCGTTTTCCTGTTCGCTGCCAGCATCCTGTTCTACGCCTTCGGAGAGCCCCTGTGCGCCGGGCTGATGATCCTCAGCTCCCTGGAAGCCTTCCTGGCCGCCCGGTGGATGGGAAAAGCAAATCGGCGCCTTCCCATCTTCCTCCTCTCGCTGTGCTTTCATCTGGGGATCCTGGGCGTGTATAAATACGCCGGCTTTATCTGCTCCATCGTGGGGCTCCCCTCCCCCGGGATCGCCCTGCCGGCGGGCATCTCCTTCTATACCTTCCAGAACATCGGCTACCTGACGGATGTGTACCGCGGGAAAGAGCCGCCGGCCGAAAAATATCTGCCCTACGCGGTCTATATCTCCTTCTTCCCTCAGCTGATCGCCGGGCCCATCGAGAACTGGCGGGACATCGCGCCCCAGCTGAATGCCCTTGAAAAGCCCGATCTGAAAAGGATCTCCGCTGCCTTCTGCCCCATCATCATCGGTATGAGCAAAAAGCTGCTCCTGGCCGATCCCATGGGCCAGTGCTGGCAGTTTCTGAGCCGGGACCCGGCTGCGGCCGGTTTCATAGGCTGCTGGTTCGCCGCGGTGTGCTACGCCCTGCAGATCTATTTTGATTTCTCCGGCTACAGTGATATGGCCGTGGGCCTCGGCAGGCTGTGCGGCATCCGCCTGAGCCGGAACTTCGACTGCCCTTACGGTGCCGGGACGGCGTCCGGGTTCTGGCGGAGGTGGCACATCACCCTGAGCCGGTGGTTCCGTGACTATGTGTACATCCCGTTGGGCGGCAGCCGCAGCGGAAAAGCCAGGACCCTGTTGAACCTGATGATCACCTGGAGCCTGACCGGCCTGTGGCACGGCGCGGGCTGGAATTTCATCCTGTGGGGCGCCCTGTGGGGCGCGGCGCTGTGCGTTGAAAAGCTGCTGCCCCGCCTGCCCGGGAGCCTTCCCGGCCGCATCGGCTACCGGGCATGCCTCTGGGTGGTCATCCTGACGGGATGGGTGATCTTCGCCTGTACGGATCCGGACCACATGACCGGCATGCTCCGGGGCATGTACCTGCCCGGTACGTTTCTCGGCGCCGACGCCGGAGCGTATCTGAGATCCTTCCTGCCCCTGGCAGCCGCGGGCCTCTTTCTCTCCCTGCCCGCCGGGCGCGCTTTCGCGCGGCGGATCGGGGAGAAACGTTTGCCGCGGGAAGCGCTGCTTGTGATCCTGCTCGTCCTGTGCGCGGCTGCCCTGGCGGGCAACGGTTTCCATCCCTTCCTTTACTTCCGCTTTTAAGGGGGCCATGATGAAAGACAAGTTTTTCGGGATATTCGTCACGGCTTTCCTGATGCTGATGGGGCTCGGCGCTCTCGTTTTCGGGAAAAGCGATATCCTGCCCCTCGAAAAGCGGTATCCAGCCCTCCCGCCCGTATGGAGCGCGGAGAGCGGAAGGACATCCGGTGAGACGGAAGATTACCTGAGCGACCGCCTGCCCATGAGAGACCTGCTCACCGGCACGGATGCCGTCCGCAAGCGGGTCACCGGCATG
>CADCQZ010000101.1 GCA_902803675.1 uncultured Eubacteriales bacterium | reverse complement strand
TGCCGCCCTCAGGCGGTCAGCCGCGTGGCCTATTACGCTTCCAGGGCCGGGATGGACATCGAGTCTCTCTCGGTCAAGACCGCGGGTCAGCTCTATGACGCCGGCCTCGTGCGCCATATCAGTGATCTGTACAGTCTGGATCGGGAAAAGCTCATGACCCTGGACGGCTTCAAGGACAAGCGCAGCGACAATCTCCTGGCTGCCCTGGAAAAGACCAAGGACTGTTCTCTGGCCGCTTTCCTGGTGGCCGTCGGGATCCCCGGCATCGGCCGGAGCACCGCGTCGGCCCTGGCGGCGAGATATCACACTCTGGACAGGATCCGGGCCCTCACCCAGGAGGAGCTCCTCCAGATGGAGGATATCGGCCCGAGTACGGCCCAGGCCATCGTGGAGTTCTTCGGCTTCGAGGAGAACAAACGCATGATCGGGGAGCTTCTGGCCGCGGGCGTGCGTCCCCGGGAGGAAAAGGCCGCTCAGACCGGCGCGCCCCTTGCGGGGAAGATCTTCGTGCTCACGGGCACTCTTTCGGGCATGACCCGGTCGGAAGCGGAGGGAAGGATCCGGGCCCTGGGCGGTACGGCTTCCTCCTCGGTCAGCAAAAAGACCACTTACGTGGTGGCGGGGGAAAACGCCGGCAGCAAGCTGGACAAGGCCAACGCTCTGCGCGTGCCCGTGCTCACCGAACAGGCTTTTATCGATATGCTTGAAGGGCTGTAACGGCCCGGAAGGGAGACTCATCAATGAAAAATCTGTGGAACCGTCTGCCCACTGTCATGGGCGTTGTCCTGGTGGAGCTTTTCGCCCGCGCGGCGGCGCTCTGCCCGCTGGTGCTCGCCTTCGTGGACACACGGCTGAAGTTCGCCGGCAGGGATTCCGTGTGGATATGGTGCGCCCTGAGCGTGATCCTGTACGCCCTGATCGTGATGCCGGCCCGTTCCCAGGGCTATACGGCCCTGAGGCGCTGCACCGGCGGCAAGGTGCGCAGGAATGTCAGCTGGCTGAAGCGGGTGCGTCTGGGCCTCATCCGGCTCGCCCGGGGCACGGCCTGGGGCATCCCGTTCTGGGCGCTGGTGATCTACTTTATCTGGGGCTACAACGCCAAGGACTCCAAGAATCTGTTTTTCGGCCCGCTGATGGATCTGGGAGCGCTGGTGGCCCGGGAGGGCGAGTCCACCATCGATAAGGGCATCATCCTGTATCTGTCGGTCACGCTCCTGGCGGGCATCATCTACGCGCTGGGATGGTGGCTGGATACGGCTTCCGACTATTTGGATCCCTCCGGACGCGAGGTCTTCCGTTCGGGGCGCAGGCTGATGCGGGATCATTTCGGGAGATTCTTCCTGAAGATATTCACTCAGGGCCTGCTGCTTCTGCCTTCCGTGGCCGTGATCCTCGGCATCCTGTTCATGTATTTCAAGGGCCAGGTGTCCTTTGCCAACGGCGCTTTCGCGGCGCTGAACAGCATCATGAGGCTGATGTCCAAGCCCCTTCCCGGCAGCGTGAACGTCTATCTGGCGGCGGCGTTCCTTATCGTGCATGTGCCCCTTTGCGTGATCCGCAAGGCCCGTATGTCCGAAACGGTGTGCGCCCTGGAGAAGGACGCATGAGGCTCGACCGGTTCCTGGCGGACGCGGGGCTCGGCAGCCGCCGGGACGTGCGGGAACTGATCAGGAAGGGCCTGGTCACCGTGAACGGGGAGACCTGCAGGGACATCGGTCTTGACTGCTCGGGTGCTGCCGTGGCCTGCGACGGCCGTCCCGTCACCCGGGAGGAACATCTCCACCTGATGATGAACAAGCCCGCAGGGGTGGTGACCGCCGCCCGGGACATGAGGTCAGGCACGGTCATGGATCTGCTGGAGCCTTTGTATGTCAAGCGGCGCTGCATGCCGGTGGGCCGCCTTGACAAGGATACTACGGGCCTTCTGATCTTCACCACCGACGGGGTGCTGGGCCACCGTCTCTTAAGACCGTTGAAGCATGTGGATAAAGTGTATGAGGCGGATCTTGAGCGGTCTGTGACAGCGGAGGATATCAGGGCGTTTCGTGAAGGCGTGCCCCTGGAGGATTTTACCTGCATGCCCGCGGAGCTCACATGCCTTGAAGGCTGCAGGGCGCGGTGTGTCCTTCGGGAAGGGAAGTATCACCAGGTCAAGCGGATGTTCGAGGCCGTGGGCAACCGGGTGCTGGCCCTGAAGCGCGTGGCGTTCGGCGGCATCCTTCTGGATGAGGCCCTGCCGCCGGGGGGCGTGAGGCCCCTGTCGGCGGAGGAGACGGCCCTTTTGTACCGGGCCGCGGAAGGGGTGGATGAATGAGCCAGCAGTATTTCGATCCGATGCCGGTGAGCGAGAGCCGGGAAAGAGAGATCACCTTTGAATACAGGGGCAATACATGCCGCTGCCTGACCGACGCCGGTACCTTTTCCAGGGACGGTCTTGATATGGGGACGTACCTCATGCTGGAGAGCGTCGATGAACTGCCTCCCTGCCGGGTGCTGGACCTGGGCTGCGGCTGGGGCCCGGTCACGGTGGCCCTGGGGCAGGCTTTCCCGGGCCTTGCGATCACCTGTCTTGATGTGAATCCCCGGGCCCTGGGCCTGGCGGAGCGCAACGCGGCAGCGAACGGCGTGCGCGTGACTCCCATCCTGTCCGACGGGATCGGAGAGGGGACGGGGCGGTTCGACCGGGTGTTCCTCAACCCGCCCATCCGCGCCGGAAAGTCCACCGTGTACCGCCTGTTCCGCGACGCGGCGGCGCATCTTGAGGCGGACGGTGAAATGCGGGTGGTGATCCGCAAACAGCAGGGGGCCGAGTCCGCGGTCCGGGAACTGAAAGGGATCTTCGCCTCTGTGGATACGCTCCTGAAAAAGAAGGGCTACTGGGTGATCGGCTGCCGGGGACCGGCGGCCGGCACCGGGGAAGGAGAACTGGAATGATCTACGATAAAGCGTTTTTCGACCGGGGCATCGACCGTCGGGGCACCAACTGCTTCAAGTGGGACAATACCGACGCGAACGCGCCGGGAGCGGTGCCCCTGTGGGTGGCGGACATGGATTTTCCCTGTCCCGACGAGATCGTCGACGGGATGGCGCGGCGGCTGAGACATCCCTGTTACGGCTACACTTTCGATGGGGAAGAGGGGTTTGAGGCCTTCAGGGATTACTGGAAGACGCGGCACGCCGTGGAGTTCCGGAAGGAAGACACCCTGATGCTGCCCTGCGTGGTCACGGGCCTCAAGGCCGCTGTGCAGGTGTATACGCGCCCGGGGGACGGGGTCATCATCATGGACCCGGTGTACGGGCCCTTTGAAAAGTCCGTGACCCTCAACGGGCGCGTGCCGAAGTACTGCACCCTGCGGCGCGACAGCGCCGGCCGGTATCAGATGGATCTGGAGCGGGTGGAGAGCTGCCTTAAAGAGGGGGTCAGGCTGATCCTGTTCTGCAATCCCCACAATCCCGTTTCCCGCCTGTGGTCCCCGGAGGAGGTCGGTAGCCTGATCGACCTGGCGGCCCGGTACGGCGCCGTCCTGGTATCCGACGAGATCCACGCGGATTTCGTGTACGCGCCGGGGAAGTTCACCTCCGCCATGCGGTTTGAAAAGTTCCGGGAATGCGGCGTAGCCCTGTGCGCCGCCAGCAAGACCTTTAATATCGCCGGCCTTCTGCAGGCTCAGGCCGTGTTCGGCAATGAGCAGCTTAGGACCGCGATGGAAGATGACCTGAACGCCAACGGTGTCATGTCCGGCAATATCTTCGCCATGGCGGCGACGGCGAGCGCCTACCGGTACGGCGGGAAGTATCTGGACGCGCTGCTGGACTACCTGAAGGACAACCGGGACAGGGTCACCGCCTGGTGCGCGGAGGAACTTCCGGACGCGCTCCTGAGCCCCGTCGAGGCCACTTACCTGGCCTGGCTGGATCTGCGGGCCTATGGCGGCAGCGAGGAGGAACTGAAAGACCGTTTCCGGGAATGCGGCGTGTCACTGACTATGGGAACCTTTTTCGGCAAGCCCTATGAGGGATTTGCCCGGCTCAATTTCGGATGTCCCCGTACTCAATTGGACCTGGGCCTTTCAAGGCTCCGGGACGCTTTAAGGAGGTAAAAGTGATGGAAGAGAAACTGCGTCTGGCTGTGGAAAGCGTCAAGGAAGAAGCGGTGGAGACCCTGGTCCGCTGGGTCCGCCAGAAGAGCGTGCGCGGGGAAGCCGAGGAAGGCGCCCCCTTCGGGCGTGATGTATTGGCCATGCAGCGCCTGGCCCTGGAGGACATGCGCCGTCTCGGGTTCGTAAGCGGCGAGGTGCCGGGCTACGCGTCCTTCTGCGATCTGGGTGAGGGCGATACCCGTGAGGCCCTGGGCATCCTGGGTCACCTGGACGTGGTGCCCGTAGGCAAGCTGTGGGAAAAGGATCCCTTCGGCGGTGAGATCATCGACGGCAAGGTGTACGGCCGCGGCACCAGTGACGACAAGGGCCCCATGGTAGCGGCCCTGTACGCCATGGAGGCGGTCCGCCGTGCCGGCATCCCCCTGAAGAAAAAAGTCCGCCTCATCCTGGGCTGTGACGAGGAGACCGGTGTGGAGAGCATCATCCGCTACAAGGAAAAGGAGATCATGCCCCGTCAGGGTTTCTCTCCCGACGCGGAGTATCCGGTCATCAATATCGAAAAAGGCGGCTGCCATGTGGAACTGGAAGGCGCGCTTTCCGCGGACGGCCCGCGTTTGATCGCTTTCAGGACCGGTGAGAGGCCCAACGTGATCCCCGGTGAAGCGGAAGCGGTGCTCGTCCGTGAGGAGGGCCTGGAAGAAAAGATCCGCCGCGCGGCGGCTGATCTCAATTATCCGGTGCGCATGAGCCTTGACGGGGACCGCCTCACCGTGGTCACCACCGGCAAGGGCGGGCACGCGGCCATGGGCGAGAACGCCTCCAACGCCATCGGGCAGATGCTGCTCATCCTGCGCGCGATCGGTGTGGGCGGCGGTATCGCCGCCATGGCGGATCTGGTGGGTATGACCTATTTCGGGGAAAACCTGGGCATCGCCATGGAGGACGCCGTGTCCGGCAGGCTCACCTGCTCCCTGGACATCATCGACGCTTGCGGGGAAACGGGCGTGGTGAAGGGCCTGATGGATATCCGCTACCCGGTGCTGATGGATCCGGAGCAGATGCTGCGCGTGATGAAAGCCACCTGCGACGGAAGGCTGGAGGCGCGGATGGTGTCCTGCCGCAAGCCCCATTTCGTCAGTGATCACAGCGCCCTGGTGAAAGGCCTGATGGCGGCCTATGAGGAATTCACCGGTCAGCACCTGAAGCCCCTGGCCATCGGCGGCGGTACCTACGCCGGCAGCATGGACGAGGGCGTGGCTTTCGGCGCCCTGTTCCCGGGCGAAGAGGACCTGGCCCATCAGCCCAATGAGATGATCCGCCTGGAAAGCTTCTATGCCAATATCGCCCTGATGGCGTCCGCCATCGTCAAGCTGGCGGGCTGATCCCGTGCAGTGAAAAGGCCGCTCCTTCCGATATGGGGGAGCGGCCTTTTGATTCGTGTGTTTTAGATCATGCCGAGTTTTTTCAGCGCGTTGAAGATCCCCTCGTGGTCGTTGTCTTCGGTCACGAAGGGAAAAAGCTCCTTCAGGGCCCGGGGCGCGTTGCCCATCACCACGGGCGTGCCCACGGCGCGCAGCATGTCTTCGTCATTGAACTGGTCCCCGAAGGCAACGGCCTGATCCGGCGGGACGCCGTACCGGGCGCACAGATCCATGACGGCCGCGTCCTTGCCCACGCCTTCGGCCATGATCTCGAGCAGGATGTCGGACGAGCGGCGTATGCTGATATGGGGGAAGGCCTTCCGCAGCGCCTCCTCCACAGCGGGAGATGTGTCGCTGCCGCCCATGATGAGCAGCTTGTGGATCCCGGTGTCCTCCGGGAGGGCACCGGGCACATACCTGCCGGCGCGGGTCTTCACGATGTTCTCCTCGGCCCTGACACGGGGATCGGCGGGATCCGGAGTGAGCCAGTGTTCATCGCTGAACAGGTTCCATACGGTCTTTTGAGGCAGGCTCTCAAGGCAGCTTATGATCTCAAGGGCCCGGGCGAGGGGAAAGGTCACGCTCCGGATCGCCGTTTGGTCTTCATCGATCGTGAGAGCGCCGCTGTAGGCGGCGATGGGGCCGTTAAGGCCGTGCTCCCTTTGGATCGGGCGGATGCCCGCCGGGCTCCTGGCTGACACGATCACCATGGGGATGCCCCGGGCGCGAAGGGCCTCAAAGGCCATAAGGGTGCCCGGCAGCACGGCGTGACGGCTGTCCAGAAGGGTGCCGTCCGCGTCGCAGAAAACGATCCCGCGGGCCGTCACAGGATCCTGCCTATCAGGTACTTGCCCCAGGCAAGGACCTCCCGTGAGTAATTCTTCAGGATCCATTCCGGCAACGTCCAGGCGCCGATCCCTTCAGCGTCCAGTCCCTCGTCCCTGGCGATGCGTACGGCGCGGAACACGTGATAGTCACTGGTCACCACGGCCACTTTGCGGATGCTTCCCAGCATGGCTTTGGACAGGCGGATGTTTTCAAGGGTGTTCTTTGACTGGGTCTCCATGAGGATGCTCCTCTCGGGCACGCCGTGCGCGGTGAGGTATTCCTTCATGGCCGCGGCTTCGGTCACGGGCTCGTTGATCCCCTGCCCGCCGCACACCACCACGACGCTGTCGGGCCGGGCCTGCCACAGTTTCAGCCCCAGGGCGAGCCGGTCCTCCAGTTGGCGGGACAAGGTGCCGTCCTCCTTTACCTGGCAGCCCAGGATGATCACGGCGCCGTATTCCCCGCCGGGCGCGGGGTATGCCCGGGCGATCACGAAGAGGGCGGCCATGCACAGGGCAAACAGGACCGCCAGGGCGAGAGCGAGCTTGAGGATCCATATAAGTGCTTTGAACATGCTTCCTCCGTTCTATATCAGGCCCAGCTCATGGAAACTGCTGCCTTCCCCGCCCGCCACCAGGATATGGTCATTGAGGCGGATGCTCACGGTCTCCAGGGCCTTTTTCAGTTCGTTGGTCAGGTCGATATCCTCCCGGGAGGGCCTTGAGCTGCCGCCGGGATGATTGTGGCAGATCACGGCGGAGGTGGCGCCGCGCCGGATGAGCGCCTCCACCACTTTGCGGGGAAAGACGGCCACCTGATCCGGAACGCCCTCGGCCAGCTTGTCCGTGCCGATGAGGCGCAGCTGCCGGTCGAAGGCCAGCACCGTGAATTCCTCGTCGCGCACGTCCCTCATCAGGGCGACGCAGTACTCCTTGACGGCATCCGGATCCCGCAGAGTGACCTTTTTGGAGGACAGCCGGCTCAACTGGTACTGCCGGCACAGGGGACCCATCATGGACAGGAACAGGGCGGCGTTCGGCCCGATGCCGTCGATGGCTTCCAGGTCTTCCCGTTCGGCGTCGAAGACGGCGCTCAGGCTGCCGAAATGGCGGATCAGATCATGAGCGATGGGATTGACATCCCGCCGGGGCACGGCCCAGGTCAAAAGAAGCTCCAGGATCTCATGGGGCTGGAAGGCGTCGAAGCCGCCGCTTATGTATCTTTCCCGCAGGCGTTCCCTGTGTCCGTCGTGTGCCTGTGCCATACCGCGCTCCTTTTTAGGAAGATCGTTCCCCCATAAACTACCACAAATCGGCCTTTGGGGCAAGGGCGGATCGGGCGCGATCGGGCCCAGAGGAAAGAAAGATGCCCGGAAAAAGCCGTTTCCTTGACGTGACCGCCGCCGCGGGGTATACTCACAGCAATTCGATCCGCGCCTTTGGCCGGCACCGGCGGCGCGGAAGACCTCCGGAAAGGGAGACCGGGAGGATCTGAATGATCCCGGTTCCGCGAAGAGATGCAGAGGAGACCTGATCTGGATCCTGAAACGAAAGGAAGACAGCTGATATGAATAAAACAGGCACACGCCGGCTCGAGACTTGCAGGCTCATCCTGCGGCAGTACAGGATGGATGACGCCGACGATATGTACAACAACTGGGCGTCGGATCCTTCGGTCACCCGCTACCTGACCTGGCCGTGTCATTCCGGCGTGGAGATCACGCGGATGCTTTTGACCGACTGGATCTCCCGGTACTCCGACGGCGGTTTTTTCAACTGGGCCATCGAGCTGAAGGAGACCGGGAACGTGATCGGCAATATCTCGGTGGTCCGTCTGGACGAGCCGGTATCTCAGGCCGAGATCGGGTACTGCATGAGCCGGGCGCTCTGGGGACGGGGCATCATGCCCGAGGCGCTCAGGGCCGTGATCGGATATCTGTTCGATACGGTGGAGGTGGAGCGGGTCACGGCCTGCCATGACGCCAACAATCCCAAGTCCGGCCGGGTCATGCAAAAAGCCGGCATGAAGTTCGAGGGCATCATGCGGGGCGCCGGCAGGAACAATCAGGGGATCTGCGACGAAGTGCGCTACGGTCTCCTGCGCGGTGACCTGAAGACAGAGCCTCCGAAAGAAAAGGCGGATGTGACCGTCCGCTTCGCCCGGGACGAGGACCTTGCGCGCGTCAACGAGCTGCGCAGGCAGGTCAACGATCTGCACGTCGCGGGAAAGCCGGAGGTATTCAAACCCGGATTCTGCGATGAGCTCCGGGATTATATCCATGTCATCCGGCATGATCCCAGCAAGGAGATCGTCGTCGCGGAGATCGGCGGCAGCGTGTGCGGGTTTGCTGTGCTGAATCATATCGTGAGGCCTGAAAACCCCTTCATGTACGAGCGGAACTATCTGGACATCGACGAGTTCGGCGTGGATGAGGCTTTCCGCCGGCGGGGCGCGGCTGGGGCGATGATCCGCTTCATCCGTGACTGGGCCAAAGATCAGGGCTTCAGGCGCCTGGAACTGAATATGTGGGAATTCAACCGTGGCGCGCTGGCCTTTTACGAGGCGGCCGGGTTCACCACCTACCGGCGGTATATGGAAATGCCTCTTTGACGCGGATGATTTATCCCTCGTCCTGCCCGGCCAGGGCTTCCGCCTTGAGGAGGATCTGCCTTCGCGCGTGCTCGGGATCCCTGCAGGGGATGAGTTCTGTCCTGTCTCCGGCGATGAGCCCGCACAGGATCATCGGATACCAGCAGGGGGATCTGAGCATGCTCTCGGTCTCCCTGTCGTCCCGGATATAGAATGCGCTGACATATTTGCCCAGCGAGGCGGCATATACCATTTCCGCGACGGTCCCGGGGCAGGCGGCTCCGTCCAGGAGGAAGAACGCGTGAGTGCATCTTCTGATCTGTTCCGCTTCCGCTCCGACGATCTCGCGGTCCGCCATCCCGTCGCTTTCAAAATAGAACGGGCCCACATAGGACAGATCCTCCCCCAGGGGGATCGTGCCGCGTCCCCGGAGCAGTTTCCGGGTATCCTTCAGGAGAATGGCCCGGTAATCTTCGGTGGCTTTTGTTTCGTAGTCCTCCTCCAGATAGTCAAAGCAGAAACCTCCGCCGCAGAACAGGTATTTCATCCGATCCCCTCCCTCATGTGCCGTTACAGCTTGAAATTAAGATAAACGCTCACGGGACCTTGTGCCCCGTGAGCGTTTGTTTGATTGGCCTGGATCATTTGCCGGAGATCACGATCCCGTCCACTGCGATGTAGGGGACCACGCACCTTCCGTCGCACAGGAGCTCCCTGGAGATGCCCCGGATATGCTTCCAGATCTCGCCCAGGTTCCCGTTCACCATGGTCTCGGTCACGGCGCCTTTGATACGGCCGTCCTCGATGAGGAAGCTGTTCTTCGCCACGCCGGAGAACTCACCGTTGGTGCCGGGCTGCCCGCCGGAGAAACCGCCGAGGATCAGGCCCTTTTTAACAGAAGCGATCATCTCCTCAAGGGTCTTGTCCCCGGGTTCGATGACCAGGTCGGACCCGGTGTTTTTCACCACGGGGCGGCCGGTCTTGTTGGCGCCGTAAAGGCTGAGCATATGGGTCTTCAGCACGCCCTTGTCGATGAGGGTCACGTCTTCGGTGCGGAAACCGTTGCTCGTGGCGCGCTCGCCCATGACGATCCTGTCGTCGAAGGGCTTGAGGGAGATGGTCAGTCCTTCGTCCGCCACCTTTTCACCCACTTTGTTCAGCCACTGGCTGGTGCCGTCGATGACCACGCCTTCACCGATGTAGTTCATCAGGGTCATATAGATCAGTTCCAGCGCGCAGCCGGGGGTGATGATGACCGGGCCCTCGAATTTGCCCTGGAGGGTCTCGGGGCGGATGCTGTTCTGGATGTCCTCCAGGCGGCGGCGCAGGTCGCCCATGTCGATGAATTCCCTGTCCAGGTCCTTCATGCAGATGCCGGTATAATCCAGGCCCGTGGTCCTTTCGCCGTCCGTCGCGCAGATCTCCACGGAGAAGGTGTACTGCCCGGCGAAGGCTTCGAACTCGGTGCCGTTGGTGTTGTGGGAGATCCAGCTCCACCGGTCATAGGAACCGATGCCGCTCATGATCCTCACCTTGGGATAATCCCGGGCCACCGTGTCCAGGAATTCACGGATCCGCCGGATGAACCGGTCCATGTCCGGCTCGGTGACGCCCTGACGGAACACGTCCCTGCCCTGGTCCGGGGCGATGTCGTGGCAGGGATCCTCCGCGGCAGCGTCGGCTGCCGCTTCAGCGTCCGCGGCCAGCTTTTTCAGGCCGTCTTCCGTCATGTCGTTGCCGTGGACCGAGCCCGTCTTCGCGCCTTTGAACACCCGCAGAGAACAGGCGTTGTTGAACACGGTGCGCATCAGCTTGAAGCCGCCGCTCTCCAGGTTCAGCTCCTGCTTTTCCGACTGGGACAGGGTGTAGGTGTATTTTCCGATATTCTGTTCCCGGAGGGCTTCCTCCAGGATGCCGGCTGCTGTTCTCAGTTCCATATTATCTGCCTCCGATCATGATCTTGCAGCGCATATGAGGTCCGCCCATGCCCACGGCCATCGGCTGCTTTTTGCCGCAGAAACCGCTGGAGGACCATTCCACCTTGTCGGACACCATGTCGACGGTCTTGAGCATGTCAAAGGCCACGCCGGTCACGGTGGTATCCAGGAGAGCCCTGCCGAGTTTTCCGTTTTTGATCTCGTATCCGCAGGTGACGCCGAACATGAATTCGCCCGTCAGGTCCGCCTGGCCGTTCCCGGAATCGATCAGGTAGTACCCGTCGTCCACCGACGCGATCAGGTCCTCCACAGAATGCTTGCCGGGCAGGATGCAGGTGTTGCGCATCCGGATCAGGGGCTCATCCGAGAAGGTCCAGCCCCTGGCGTTGCCGGTGGGCGTCATACCGTATTCCGCCGCGCTCTCCCGGTCGTTCATGTAGCCGGTCAGGATGCCGTCCTTGATCAGCACGTCATCCACGGCCCTGACGCCCTCGTCGTCCAGGTATACCGGCAGCGGCGCCGGGTTCCCCTCGTAGGTGTGGGCGAAGTCCACCATGGTGACCATTTCCGAGGCCACGCGCTTGTGAAGGTTCGGGCCGGCGACGCTGCCGCCGCGCACCAGATCGGCCTCCACGGTGTGCCCCACGGCCTCGTGGGCCAGCATACCGCCCATCATGCCGCCCAGCACCACGGTCTTGTAGCCCGCGTCGGCGTAGATGCCTTCTTTTTTGTCCATCAGCTTTTTATACAGCTCGTCGATCCCGGGGTACAGTTTTTCGGGGCTTGTGAAATGGTCGAAGAAGCTGCCGTACCCGCCGAAGGCTTTGAAGAGCTCCACCGGGACGCCCTTGGCGGTCTCGGCGCTCATCATCACGTAGACATAGCAGCGGGGCGTGACCAGATGCCCGTCACAGGCGTCCGAGGTGTAGACGATCCTGTCCTGGGAATCCTCGGTGTACACGACGGTCCGGCTGCTCAGATCGGGATACTTTTCCGAAATATAGTGGTCCAGCGTCTGGCACAGTTCGATGGCCAGCTTCTGTTCCGCGTCCGTGATCTGTCCGTTCAGGGGAACGGTGCCCTTGCAGGGGGAGGGGGGAAGGATCATGTCCCGCCCGGAATGCCTGCCCAGGAACAGCGCGTTCTCCGTCGCGGCCCGGATCACCTTCTCCGCCGCCTCGGGCGTGTACTCGGCGATGGACGCGAAGCCGAAGGTGCCCCGGTTGTTCACCCGCGCGTTGATCCCCGCCGACTCACTGCGGGCGTTCTGCACCAGGTTGCCCTTGAGGAGGACCACCCGGCGGTTGCGGTTCTCATGCCCGCGCAGGACTGTCTGCACGCCGTCGGCAAACAGTTCTTTTTTGCATCCGATGATATCCTGCAGCATATATGACCTCCATGATCGATTTGACGCGCGTCTTAAGGGAAGAGCCGCCGCGCGTACGGCACATAACGCCTGTCATTGTATCTGTGGGCCCGGCGCTTGTCAAGCCGTGCCCGGCGAGGACTAATCGTCATCGGCCCCTGAGGCACAGGTCGATCAGGTCGGCGGTCTTCGCTTCCGCGGCCGCCACGACCGTGTCCGCCGCCCCATAATAGATCCGGGTGATCCCGCCGGGCAGAGAGATGGCCGCCGTCGGGAACACCACGTTCGTGCGGAAACCGTCCCGCGTCTCATAATCCGTTTCCGGCGCGATGAGCGGCACCCGGCTCAGGCCCAGCACCTTCCAGGGTTCCTTCAGATCCAGCAGCATCACGGCCGCGCAGTAGCGCTTGATCCACCGGTCCTCCCAGCCGTTCTTTCCCCGATCCGGATCGATATCCACCGTGTGGGTGACTGCCAGCCATCCCGCCTCTGTCTTCAGAGGGGGCGCTCCGGGCCCGATCTTGTCGTTGGCGAAAGGATGATCCTCCACGCCGGCCACCAGTCGGGACTCGCCCCAGTATTTCAGGTCCGGGCTCTCGCTCAGCCAGATGTCGAAGCGGTCCTTCCTGCCCCGGCTGTAAACGGGCATGGGCCTCTCCAGCCTGAGATACATGCCGCCGATCCGTTCCGGGAAAAGGACCATGTTGCGGTTGTCCGGCACAGTCATGGACAGGATATCGAAATGATGCAGATCCCGTGTGCGGGCGATGCCGCCCCGGAGCCCGTGCCTCGTATCCACCGCGAAGGTCATTATGACCTGGTCTTCCAGTACTGTCAGCCGGGGATCATACACCCGGCGGATCTCCTCATCCTTCAGGGAGAAGACCGGACGCGGTTCTGCTTCCCATTTAAGGCCGTCCCTGCTCAGCGCCAGCCCGAGGTCGGTGCCCTCAAAACTGGCCCCGCCCAGGTATCCGTGATCGTTGCGGAATATCATGGCGTAGCCGTCCCGCCAGGGGATCACACCGGGGTTGAATACCAGGTCGCTGGGGTAGGGGATCTGCGCCGCGGTAAGGAGCGGGTTGCCGCTGCATCTTTTGATGCAGGGATGGGATGTAAGCGGTCCGATGCTCATGATGATGTCCTTTCATTTTCGGTATGATATCTGCGGTGACGCTCATCAAACGTGTTATTCAGGCAGGGCGCGTGCTTCGATCCGGCCTGTCAGGCCTGTTTCTCTCCGGCCGTCCGGGAGGATATATCCTTCCGGCAGCACCAGTTTTCCTCTCATGCCGTCCGGCACGAAGGCCCGGATCATGATGCCCTCTTTCGTCCTGTCCCAGCGGACGGTCACATTCCCCTTCGGCATGGCGCAGGTCGCTTCCGCGAAGTCCAGTTTGCTGACGAAATGCGGTGATATCTCGCAGGTGTCCACATCGTCGCAGCCGGGGTTGGGCTTCAATCCCGCGAATTCCTGGATGAACAGGCTG
>CADCQZ010000100.1 GCA_902803675.1 uncultured Eubacteriales bacterium | reverse complement strand
CCGGGCAGGTCCTTTACCCGGAGGGATCCGTCGAACAGAGCCTTTTCCAGTTCAAAACGGATCATGACATGAAGGGCGTAGGTCAGTTCGTCCGCCTGAGTCCTGATGAGGGAAGGCAGTGAACGGTTCGCCGCCCGGTACACGTCCTCTTCGGTGTACTTTTTCATCTCCTCCGGGAAAATGTCCCGGAGCATCCCATCCACCAGGGACATAAATCCTCGGCTGCGGCCCAGGATGTTCTCGTAAAACCGGCTCTGGCTCTCATGGATGCTCATGGACGTGCCGCCCGCCAGGCAGGTGAACTGCAGATCGTCATCCACGCCCAGCTCATACAGGGCGTGCCCGCCCTCGTGGACCACGCTGTACAGGGAGGAGAGCACCGCGTCCTCGTGATAATGAGTGGTGATGCGCACATCCCATTTGTTGAAGCCGTCGGTGAAGGGATGCTCCGTCTCCCCCACGGAACAGTACCGCCTGTCCAGCCCCAAAAGGGCCATCAGCCGGTCCGTGAGCAGGCGCTGCCCGGCCACCGGGAAGGTGCCCGTGATATCCTTCGGCAGGGGCTTTTCGCCCACGGCCTGTATGAGAGGCACCAGTTCCGAGCGCAGGGCAGCAAAGAACGCCTCCAACTGAGAAATGTCCAGTTCTTTCTCATACCGATCCAGGCAGGTCTCGTAGGGGTCCTTATCCGGCCGGCGGTACAGCGCCAGGCGCTTCTCGATCTCAAGGAGCTGCTCCAGATGGGGCGCGAACATATCGAAATCGGACTTTAACTTGGCCTCGTGCCAGACGGTCTCCGCCCTGTTGCGGATCGTGACCGCCCGCACGTATTCATCCGCGGGCACCCTTTCCGTGTCCTGAAGCTTTTCCAGGAGCATCTGAGTCTGCCGGGCGGCTTTTTCGCTTATCTCCCCGCGGGCGGCGTCCAGGGTCATAAGGGTCTCCCGGGCCCGGTCATCGATCAGCGCGTCACGGTCCTCCCGGCTCAGCTCTTTCAGAGTTCTGCCCCGCGCCTCGCTGCCGCCTGTGGGGGCGGTGGTCATGGCGTCATAGTACATCAGGCTCATCGCGTGGCGGTGAGCATACATTTTCGCTTCCAGGGCTTCCAGGTTTTCCAGGGCTTCCCGTACCGTCATGGCCGTCCTCCGTTCAGGAAATGCTGCTGACCGAGAGCGCGTTGTACACGCGCCTGAATTCCTCCTGGCTCCGGTCCATCTCCAGGGTGCATCCCGCCAGGGCGCAGGCCGTTTTCAGAGCGTCCGCCAGGGAGGACCCCTGGGTGAGCTGCAGCGTCAGGGCGGACAGCATAGCATCACCGCCGGCATGCTGGCGCCGGATCTTGATGGGCGCCGCGGAGCAGTGGATAGCGTGATCCTTGTTCGCCAGGATGGCGCCCTCCGAGCCCAGGGACACGCAGCAGTAGCGGATGCCCTTTTTATCGCACAGCCAGCGGCCGATCATCCCCAGAGCCTGCAGGCTGCGGGCGCTCTCGCCGATGAGGCGCTCCAGTTCCTCCCGGTTGGGCTTGATCAGGAAGGGGCCCTCCTCCACCGCCGCTTTGAGCACGTCGTCATCCGCGTCTACGGCGCAGGGGCAGTGATAGGCCCGGGCGACCCGCACGATATCCGCGTAAAAACCCGACGGCACTCCCGGAGGCAGACTGCCTGTCAGCATCAGCGCGTCGCCCCGGGAGGCAGCGTCGATGAGAGCGGTCTTGATCTGGTCCAGCACGTCCTCCGGCAGGGCCGGGCCCGGCTCGTTCAGTTCCGTCATCTGGCCGGACGAACGGGAAAACACTTTATAATTCACCCGCACCTTGCCCGGGCAGGAAAACACCTCCGCCTCCAGGCCCTCCTGGCGCAGGCAGTTGAGCACGATGCCCCGGTCATCCCTGGGCAGGGCCAGGAACAGGCGGGCATCGGCCTTCAGATCCTTCAGGCTCATGGCGCAGTTGAGGCCCTTGCCACCGGCGTCGGCCAGGCCCACCTCGATGCGGTTGGTCTTCCCTACCCGGAGCTCCTCCACCGTGACCTGCTGGTCGATACTGGGATTCATGCATAATACTGTGATCATACTTTTACATCTTCCTTATCACATCGTCGATCCTGGGAGCCAGGAAGGCCGCCAAAGCGACCTTTAAAGCGTCACCGGGCAGGAACGGAAACACGCACAGGCACAGTGTATCCCATAACGCGGCTTTTCGCAAGACCGCGAACCAGATACTTCCCAGCAAATAGCAGGCGGCGACCCCCAGAGCCATAAAAGCGATACGCTTCAGGCCTGGATGACTGCCGCCGCGTTCCGCGGCGAGGCCGGAAATGAACGCTGCCGGGAGGTAACCGACGATGTATCCGCCCGTGGGACCCAGAAGAACGCCCGCGCCGCCCCGGAACCCGGCAAAGACCGGCACGCCCACAGCTCCCATGAGGATGTAGACGCCCACGGCGATGAGAGCTTTCCTGGGCCCCAGGATCAGCCCGCACATCAGCACCGACAGCAGCGCCAGATTGATCGGCACCGGGCCGATGGGCACCGAGATCCATGAAAATACCGCCGTCAGCGCCGCGAACAGCGCGCACAGCGTGACAGTATACGCTTTTGAGCCTTTATCCATGAGCCCTCCGCACCGGGCAGACCTTCCCGCGACGGTGCCTCATTGTATTCCCGCCGGCTTTTTGCCCGCGGTACCCCGCTTCAGGGAGCGCCCGATGATTATACCCCTTTTGGGCATCACGTTTCAAGCGCCGCGGGCCGTTTCGCCCGGTCCGAACGAACTTTCCGGCCGAAAGATCATTTAAATACATGCCGCCGATCATACCGGAGCATTTAAACACGCTGTCCGATCGATGATGACTGACTGTACAAAAATGCAGATCATATGTAAACTTTCTCTGTTTTCGATATAGGAAAAGTTCACATATATAATGCTTATTTGCACTGCGGATGCTGACGCGGCACCCATTCGCTGTCCCCCACGGCCGGTGCGGGACGATCACCCCGACCGAAAAAAAAGAGACCGCCCGTAAAAGGCAGTCTCTTTGTTCCGAAGTACGATCAGGTCTTCAGGAAACCCTTGTAGTGGCGCATGGTCAGCTGAGCCTCGACCTGCTGCATGGTCTCGAGAGCCACGGACACAGCGATCAGGATGGAAGACGCGCCGAAGGGGATCTGGACACTGCGCCACACGGTGAGCACCGAGGGCACGGTGGCCAGGATGGCCAGGAAGATCGCGGCGAAGAGGGTCAGGCGGTTGGAGATCCTGCTGAGGAACTCCACCGTGGGCTGGCCCGGACGCACGCCAGGCACATGGCCGCCCTGCTGCTGGACGTTCTTGGCGATATCCTGAGGATTGAAGGTGATGGCGGTGTAGAAGTACGCGAAGGCAATGATCAGCAGCGCGCAGACCACCATGTAGCCCCAGGTGTACTGGTTCATGTTGTTGGTCCACCACTGGTAGGCGCCGGAATTGGTGCCGAACATGGCGAAGATCGTGCCGGGGAAGGACATGAAGCTGTAGGCGAAGATCAGAGGAAGCACGCCCACGCTCAGGACCTTCATGGGGATGTGGGTGCTCTGGCCGCCGTACATTGTGCGGCCCACCACACGCTTGGCGTACTGCACCGGGACACGGCGCTCGCCGCGGTCCACGAAGGTGACGACCGCCACGATGATCAGGGTGGTGACCAGGATGATCAGCAGGTTGCCGATCGCGCCGGGCACGTTGTTGAACACGTTGGCGAAGGCCATCACGATGCCGTTGAACAGGTTGGAGATGATGCCGGCGAAGATCAGCAGGGAGATACCGTTGCCGATACCGTTCTTGGTGATCCGCTCACCGATCCACATCGCCAGGGCGGTGCCGCCCGCCATGATGACGCCCACGGTCATGTAGCCGAAGAAGTTCTTGTACTCAGCCTTGAGCACGCCCAGACCGGCGATGATGCCGATGGCCTGGAGAGCCGCCAGACCCACCGTAGAATAGCGGGTGATGCGGTTGATCTTCTTGCGCCCTTCCTCACCGCCGTCTTTCTGCAGCCGCTCCAGGGCGGGGATCGCCACGGTGAGCAGCTGCATGATGATGCTGGCGTTGATGTAGGGGGTGATGCCCATGGCCATGATGGTCGCCTGGCTGAACTGGTTGCCGGTCATCATGTTGACCAGGCCCAGCGCGTCATAGTTGGCGATCTGGGAGGCCATCTTTTCAAGGTCGATGCCGGCGACGGGGATAACGCCCACCAGCCGGAACAGCAGGAGCATGAAGAAGGTGTAAAGCAGCTTTTTGCGCAGCTCGGGTACGCGCCACGCGTTCCTGAGGGTCTCAAGCATACTTACTTCACCTCGACTTTCCCACCGTTCGCCTCGATCTTTTCCTTCGCGGATGCGGTGACCTTGTCGACGCTTACGGTCAGCTTCTTGGTGAGTTCACCACCGCCGAGGATCTTGACGCCGTCCAGGATCTTGCCGATCAGGCCGCTCTCAAGCAGCAGCTCGGGGGTCACGACGGTATCGTTGTCAAAACGCTCCAGTGCGGACACATTCACCGTGGCGTATTCCTTACGGTAGATGTTGGTAAATCCGCGCTTGGGGATACGGCGGGTCAACGGCATCTGGCCGCCCTCGAATCCGGGCCGCTTGCCGCCGCCGGAACGGGCTTTCTGGCCCTTGTGGCCTTTACCGGAGGTTTTACCCAGTCCGGAGCCTACGCCTCTGCCAAGGCGCTTCGGTGCAGTAGTGGAGCCTTCCTGAGGCCTCAACTCGTGCAGTTTCATAATAGCCACTCTCCTATCAATCGTTAATTTCCTCGACCTTGACCATATGCTTCACGGCGAAGATCTGGCCGCGGACACAGGGATTGTCTTCCCTGACGACGGTCTGGCCGACTTTCCTCAGGCCCAGGGCCTTCACGGTGTCCTTATGGCGCTGGAGGCTGGAGATGGGGGATTTGATCAGGGTGATTTTCAGCTTCATACTATCTGCCCCCTTAACCCAGGATCTCTTCGACCGTCTTGCCGCGCATCTGGGCAACGGTCTCGGCGTTCCTCAGGGACCGCAGCCCCTCGATGGTCGCCTTCACGGTGTTGATACGGTTGTTGGTGCCGAAAGTCTTGGTGCGGACATCCTTGATGCCGGCCAGTTCCAGAACGGCACGGGCACCGCCGCCCGCGATAACGCCGGCGCCTTCTTCAGCGGGAAGAAGGACGACCTTGGCGGTCCCATAGTAGCCGTTGACGGCATGGGGGATCGTGGTCCCGTCCATGGGCACGTTGACCAGGTGCTTCTTGGCGGCTTCGGAACCCTTGCGGATAGCTTCGGGCACTTCCTTCGCCTTGCCGATGGCGGCGCCGACACGGCCCTTTTCATCGCCCACGACGACCAAAGCAGCAAAACGGAAGTTCTTACCGCCCTTAACGACCTTGGTAACACGGTTCAGCGCTACCAGATGCTCTTTGAATTCGCTGACGGTCTCTTCTCTTTCTCTACGTTGCATGTCTTGATCCTCCCTTAGAACTGTAAGCCGGCTTCACGGGCCGCGTCAGCCAGAGCCTGCACACGGCCGGTATACACGTAACCGCCGCGGTCGAAAACGACCTTGGTGATCCCGGCGCCGACAGCGCGCTCAGCGACCAGCTTGCCCACCAGCTTGGCGGCACCGGACTTGTCGACCTCTTCCAGCTGGCCCTTGATGGCGGGATCCAGAGTGGAGGCGGACACCAGGGTGATCCCCTTCGTGTCGTCGATGACCTGAGCGTAGATGGACTTATTGGAACGGTACACGCACAGACGCGGCATGTCAGGGGTGCCGCTGATCTTTTTGCGCACACGCGCATGACGGATCACACGCACTTCATTACGGTCGCGCTTTTTGAACATATGCGTTCACTCCTTTCTTACTTACCGGTCTTGCCTTCCTTACGGCGGATCCGCTCGCCCTCGTACTTGATGCCCTTGCCCAGGTAGGGTTCAGGCTTCCGGATGGCGCGGATGTCGGCCGCAAGGTTACCGACCTGCTGCTTGTTGATGCCGTGCACGACGATCTTGGTCTGCACGGGGGTCTCGAAAGTGATGTTTTCCGGCGCTTCCAGGATAACGGGATGGGAGAAACCGATAGCGATGTTCAGCTTCTTGCCGTTATTCTCGGCGGCGGCGCGATAACCGGTGCCGACCATTTCAAGGGTCTTGGCGAAGCCTTCGGTCACGCCCACGACCATGTTGTGTACCAGGGAGCGGTACAGGCCGTGCTTGGCGCCCATGGCGCGGTCATCTTTCACGGAGAGGATCAGTTCCTCACCCTTGAGTTCCAGCTTGACATCCGGGTCAACCTGCTGCTGCAGCGTCCCCTTGGGCCCCTTAACGGTGACGAGGTTCTGGTCAGTGACCTCAACCTTCACGCCGGCGGGCACGTGGATCGGACGTTTTCCGATACGAGACATTTTTGTTTACCTCCAATGCGTGTTAGGTTACCAGACGTAGCAGAGCACTTCGCCGCCGATGTTGCTCTTGCGGGCAGCACGATCGGTCATGATGCCTTCGTTGGTGGAAATAATGGCGATACCCAGGCCGCCCAGTACCTTGGGCAGCTCGTCGCAGGCCGCGTAGACCCGCAGACCGGGCTTGGAGATCCTCTTCAGGCCCTGGATGACCGGCGCCTTCTTGTCAAGATACTTCAGAGTGATCTTGATAGCGGGGCGGTCGTTTTCAGTAACGTTCTCAACCGATTTCACATATCCCTCGTCCAACAGGATCTTGGCGATCGCTTTCTTCGTGTTGGAGGCGGGGATCGTCACCGCGTCGTGACGGGCCACCTGCGCATTGCGAATGCGGGTGAGCATATCGGCAATAGGATCATTGACAAGCATGATACAACCTCCTTATACTTACCAGCTCGCTTTGCGAACACCGGGAATCTGTCCTTTATAAGCCAACTCTCTGAAGCAGATACGGCACACACCGTAGCGGCGCAGCACACTGTGCGGGCGGCCGCAGAGGGCACACCGGGTATACGCACGGGTGGAGAATTTGGCGGGACGGGACTGACGGATCTTTTGACTGGTCTTTGCCATGATGTCTTCCTCCCTTAACGCGCGAACGGCATACCGAGCAGCTGCAGAAGTTCCTTCGCTTCTTCGTCGGTCTTGGCCGTGGTCACAAAAATCATTTCCATGCCGCGGATCTTCTCTACCTTATCGTAATCGATCTCGGGGAAGATCAGCTGTTCCTTGACGCCCAGAGCATAGTTGCCGCGGCCGTCGAACGCCTTGGTGGAGACGCCCTGGAAGTCGCGCACGCGGGGCAGGGCCACGGAAACGAGCTTGTCCATGAACTCTTCCATACGGGAGCCGCGCAGGGTCACCTTCGCGCCCACGTTCATGCCCTCACGGACTTTGAAGTTCGCGATGGACTTCTTGGCCTTGGTCACCAGGGGCTTCTGGCCCGCGATCTGGGTCAGCTCAGCCACGGCGGTCTCCAGAGCCTTGGCATTATCCTTGCAGTCGCCCAGACCGATGTTGATGATGATCTTCTCCAGCCTGGGGATCTCCATAACGTTCTTGTAGCCGAACTTCTGCTGCAGAGCAGGCACAGCTTCGGCCAGATACCTTTCATGTAAACGAGTAGCCATGAAGTTGTGTCCCTCCTTTAGATCTCAGCGCCGCACTTCTTGCAGACGCGTACTTTGGTGCCGTCTTCCTTGACCTTGCTGCCCACGCGGACGGCCTTGCCGCACTTGGGGCATACCAGCATCACGTTGCTGGCGTCGATGAAAGCTTCCTTGTGGATGATACCGCCGGGCTGGCCCTGAGCGCGGGCTTTCTCGTGCTTGGTGACGATGGCTACGCCTTCGACCGCCACTTTGCCGTCCTTCGGACGGGCGGCGATGACCTTGCCCTGCTTGCCCTTGTCCTTGCCGGAGATGACAACGACATTATCTTTTGCTTTAACGACCATACTTCATTGCCCTCCTTACAGTACTTCGGGCGCGAGGGACACGATCTTCATGTAATCCTTCTCACGCAGCTCGCGGGCGACCGGTCCAAAGATACGGGTGCCGCGGGGCATCTTGTCGTCGCTGATCAGCACGGCGGCATTGTCATCGAAACGGATGTAAGTGCCGTCGGGCCTGCGCCTGGGCTGGTGGCAGCGGACGATGACCGCTTTCACAACGTCTCCCTTTTTGACCTGACCGCCGGGAGTAGCGGACTTCACAGATGCGACGATCACATCGCCGATGGAACCGCTGCGACGGAAAGATCCACCCAGAACACGGATGCACATGATCTCCTTCGCGCCGGAGTTGTCGGCTACCTTAAGTCGCGTTTGCGGCTGAATCATAAAGCTAACCTCCTTTATGGTTTCCTCTTCATGCGGCTCTTACATGCGGCCCATGAGAGGTCACAAACAATTACTTGGCCTTTTCGATGATCTCCACCAGGCGCCACCGTTTGGTAGCGGACAGGGGACGACACTCCATGACCTTGACCGTATCGCCGACACCGCACTCGTTGTTCTCGTCGTGAACATGGATCTTGCTGGTGTGGGTGATAAACTTCCCATAAAGGGGGTGACGAACGCGAGTGGACAGGCTGACCACGCAGGTCTTGTCCATCTTATCGCTGACCACCACGCCAATGCGGGTCTTGCGGATTCCTCTAGCTTCACTCATGTTGACTGGCTCCTTTCACTGCCACGGTCACTTCTGCGCCTGCTTCTGGGTCTGCACCGTCAGAGCCCTGGCGATGTCACGCTTGACCTTCTGGATCTGCATCACATCATCAAGCTGACCGGTGGCAAGGCGAAAGCGCAAATTAAACAGTTCTTCTTTGAGTTCGCCGATCTTCTTCTGGAGATCTTCGGCTGTCATCGCAGCGAATTCCTTAGCCTTCATTGCTTTCACCACCTACATCTTTGGGTTCAACCTGCCTGCCCACGATCTTAGTGCGCAGAGGGAGTTTGCCGCCGGCAAGGCGGAGAGCCTCTTTGGCGACGGCGGCATCGATACCGCCGATCTCGAACAGGACTCTGCCGGGCTTGACCACCGCGACCCAGTATTCCGGGGAACCTTTACCGGAACCCATGCGGGTCTCAGCGGGCTTCTGAGTGACGGGCTTGTCAGGGAAGATCTTGATCCACACCTGACCGCCGCGCTTGGTGTAACGGGTCAGAGCGATACGGGCGGCTTCGATCTGCTGGCTGGTGACCCAGCAGGGATCCAGAGCCTGCAGGCCCCAGTCGCCGTTGCTGACGAAATTGCCGCGATGGGCCTGGCCCTTCATGCGGCCGCGGAACTGCTTGCGGTGCTTAACTCTCTTTGGCATCAGCATAGGATCACTTACCTCCTTCGAGTGCCGCGGGCGCCTTGGGCGCCTTGACCTTCTTGGCCTTCGGCAATACCTGGCCCTTGTAAATCCACACCTTGATGCCCAGACGGCCATAGGTGGTCTTGGCTTCACAGAACCCGTAATCGATGTTCGCGCGCAGGGTCTGCAGCGGGATGGAGCCCTCGTGATAGTGCTCGGTACGGGCGATATCGGCGCCGCCGACGCGGCCGCTGATGGACACCTTCATACCCTTGGCGCCCGCTTTGATGGCGCGCTGGATGGACTGCTTCATAGCCCGGCGGAAAGCGATGCGCTTTTCCAGCTGCTGGGCGATATTCTCAGCCACGAGCTGAGCGTCGGTATCCGGGACCTTGACGTCCATCACGTTCAGGTTGACGGAATGGCCGACGAAATTCTCAACGTCCTTGCGGAGATCGTCGATGCCCTTGCCGCCGCGGCCGATGATCATACCGGGCTTGGCGGTGAAGATGTTGACGGTCATCCTGTTGGCGCTGCGTTCGATGTCGATGCGGCTGATGCCGGTGGCATAGAACTTTTCTTTCAGCATGTTGCGAAGGTCATAGTCTTCCTTGAGCTGCTTCGCAAAATTCTTCTTATCAGAATACCAGCGGGTGCTCCAGTCAAAGATGACACCAACACGAGCGCCGCGCGGATTAACTTTCTGACCCATGGTTCATCCTCCCTTACTTCTTCTCGTCGAGCACTACGCTGATGTGGCAGGTCCTCTTCAGCATGGGAGAGGCACTGCCGCGGCTGCGGGCCACATACCGCTTCAGCGTGGGGCCGGGATTGGCGTAGCATTCGGCCACATAGAGGTTCTGACGGTCCATCTCCAGGTTGTTGACACCGTTGGCGATGGCGGAATTGAGCACCTTGATGATGACCGGTGACGCTGCCTTGGGAGTAAAGTTCAGGATGGCCAAGGCCCTGTCGACCTGCTTGCCCCGGATCAGATCCAGCACGATGCCGGCTTTACGGGGGGAAATGCGGATATGTTTCGCAATGGCACGGGGCCGCTTGTCGCGGGTCTCCGCACGCCTTGCGCCCTTTTCACGGGTATTAGTAGCCATAGTTCAATCTCCTCCCTATTTCCGGTCAGATTTGCTGCCAGCGTGGCCGCGGAAAGTACGGGTGGGCACGAACTCACCCAGCTTGTGGCCGATCATGTCTTCGGTGATGTAGACCGGCACGTGCTTCCTTCCGTCATGCACCGCGATGGTATGCCCCACAAACTGCGGGAAGATCGTAGACGCGCGGGACCAGGTCTTCAGGACGGTCTTGGCGCCGGATTTGTTCATTTCTTCGATACGCTTGAACAGCGCTTCCTGTACAAACGGGCCTTTCTTCACTGAACGGCTCATATGAAATCTCCTTCCTGATTAGTGATCACTTCGACGCGCGCTTGACGATCAAGCGGTTGGAGTACTTCTTGTGCTTGCGGGTCTTGTAACCCAGAGCCGGCTTGCCCCAGGGGGTCACAGGCGCGGGCATGCCCACAGGGGACTTGCCCTCACCACCGCCGTGAGGATGGTCGACGGGGTTCATGACGACGCCGCGGACGCTGGGACGGATGCCCATGTGACGGGTGCGGCCGGCCTTGCCGATGCGGACGTTCTCATGATCGGTGTTGCCCACGGTGCCGATGGTCGCCCAGGCGT